>DATHDV010000212.1:0-7767 GCA_035318845.1 Chitinophagaceae bacterium | reverse complement strand
CTCGATGCACAGGAAGGCATCCGTTTCCGCGGGTATTCCATCCCGGAACTGCGGGAAAAATTAACCAAAGCTCCCGGTGGATTGGAACCACTTCCCGAAGGATTATTTTACCTGATGCTGGTTGGTGATATGCCAACCGATGACGATGTTCATCATCTTACTTCCGTCTGGCAGCGACGAAGCCATGTGCCCAATCACGTATTTGCAACGATCGAAGCATTGCCGGTGAATACACACCCGATGACGCAATTTGTAGTAGCAGTAATGGCGCTGCAAACCGAGTCTCATTTCTCCAAACAGTATGCGGCCGGCATGAATAAAAAAGATTACTGGGAAGCGATCTTTGATGATGCCATGGATCTGATTGCCCGCTTGCCAAGGGTAGCGGCTTATATCTATCGAAGGAAATATAAGAACGGCGACCATATCCAACCCAATGGTTTGCTGGACTGGGCCGGCAACTTTGCACACATGATGGGTTATGGAGATGAAAGTTTTAAAGAACTGATGCGGTTGTATATGACCATTCATGCTGATCATGAAGGTGGTAATGTATCTGCACATACAACACACCTCGTGGGTTCTGCATTAAGTGATCCCTATTTAAGCTATGCATCGGGGATGAATGGACTAGCCGGTCCTTTGCACGGTCTTGCCAACCAGGAAGTGATCAAATGGATCTTTGAAATGCGGGCAGAATTAAAAACCGAATCGCCATCGAAAGAACAAATAGCTGAATATGTAAAGAAAACATTGGGTGAAGGAAAAGTGGTGCCGGGTTATGGCCATGCCGTGCTGCGCAAGACCGATCCAAGGTTTGAAGCGCAGATGGAATTTGGTAAAAAACATATGCCGGATGATCCGCTGGTAAATACAGTATGGGATATTTATGAGACCGTGCCACCGATATTGCAAACGATGGGCAAGATAAAAAACCCATGGCCGAATGTAGATGCACACAGCGGTGCTTTGCTGGTTCATTACGGCATGGTGGAATATGAATATTACACAGTATTATTTGCGGTAAGTCGTGCTCTTGGTGTTCTCGCCAGTCTTTGCTGGGACAGGGTGCTGAACTTCCCGCTGGAAAGACCTAAATCGGTTACAACGGACCTGGTGAAGTTGTGGCTGGAGGGGAAGGATAATATTTGGGGGGAATAGATGATAGTGGATAGATAAAAACTTCTATTGTGTGCCGGTTTTTTAATTTATTTTAATAACATCTTTTAGGTAATCAAAGGTTGGATTAATTACCCAATTGCCACTTTTATCAATTATACCCCATTTCTTTTTTATTTTTGCTGCTGCAAATCCATTTTTAAAAGCCCTGACGGCATTGAATTGAGGTTGAATAACCCATTCCCCCTTATTATTAAAGAATCCAAATAAATTTTTCTTTTCTCCTTTTGCGAATCCTTCAGAGAAATCATATAGTGGTTCTGAAATATCAAACACATGGGTATCTCCAGTTTTATCAACGTATAGCCATTTACCTTTATCCTTAACCCTTGCCAAACCACTTACTTTTTCAAAATCTGTTGCACCATCATAATTGGGTTCAATGACCCAATTCCCTTGTTTATTAATATACCCGATCAAACCATTGGAATTTCTCGCCCATGCCAATCCATCTGAAAAATAGCCTACCCCGTAGAATTGAGCTGGTATGACAGCCCTTCCATTTGTATCAATAAAACCATCCAGGTTATCTTTATTAGTATAAGGTGCCAAATTTTCACTAAAATGTTTGACATCAATTATATCCTTAACATCAATACGGGTTTCTCGTCCGCTTTTATTAAGAACATACAAATTCTTACCGATGAATGCGGTTCCATATCCATTGTTGTAATCTGAGATATTATCATATTTAAAAGGAATCGCAATGTGTCCTGCAGTATCCAGGCATCCAAATGTTCGATTCTTTTTGACAACAATTAATCCATTTGAAAATCCCCTGCAGCCATCATTTTTTTCCGTAACCCACTCAAATGTTTTTGGGCGATAGCGTTTTATTTCTGTTTTGATAATTTCCCCTTTTATATTTATCAATTGATAAAATAAATGCTGATCATCGCAAATGACCGCTACACCATCTTCAGAAAACTGATAGCTTACACGATCCTTTCTGTCAATAATTACTTCTCCTTTGATGTTGATATATACGGCTGAAGCAGAACTTGGTATTTCAGCCTGGATTACATATGTCTGAGCTTGTAACTGTCCTATTGCAGGAACTAGAAATAAAAGAAATTGTATTTTCTTATTCATAGAAATTAATCAAAAAAATAAGAAGGAATATTACAATATAAATATACGCCACTCAAACGCCTTCTTACAACAAATAAGACGTTTTTGTTTTGGAACAAAGACACACCCCGGCTATATTTGCAGTCCCAAACAAGGGGGTTTAGCTCAGCTGGCTAGAGCGTTTGCATGGCATGCAAAAGGTCACCGGTTCGACTCCGGTAACCTCCACTAATCCTGCTTCGGCAGGATTTTTTATGAATAAATTTTGGGTATATATAATTTATAGCTGTTCGCTGGATAGATACTATGTAGGCTACACCATTGATTTGGAAAAGCGCTTGGCTGAGCACAATAATGGGATATCAACTTTCACATCAAAGGCTATCGATTGGGAGTTGAAATTATCTATAAATTATTCCTCCAGGGAACAAGCCATGCAAAAGGAAAAGGAGATCAAAAAGAAAAAAAGCAGAAAATATATTGAATGGTTGATTAGTTCAGCTGGATAGGCGTTTGCAGCCCCGAATGCTTTCGGGGAAAAGGTCACCGGTTCGACTCCGGTAACCTCCACAAAATAAAAGTCCCTTAGTGGGACTTTTATTTTAATCTTTCGGAACTTTAGGTTGTATTAACAATGAATATGGGAGTCTGGAAACAAATAGCCGAATACCTCTACATTAAAAAGAAAGACCCGAACAGGCCCAAAGACAAATGGATCGGTTATATGCATGGCATCAACCGCATCAGCCTGCTGGTATTTATTCTTTGCCTGATCATTTTATTGATAAAATTATTGTCGTAGAAAATTTGTAATGGATGCTGCTGCTTTAGCGGAAGCATTCCCTCCCTGGCCCAGCAAATTTTTAAGTGCTGCATAATCAGTTTTTATAGCTGCAATTCTTTTTTCATCGGTGAGTAATTCTGTTAATTCTTTTTTCAGGTTCTCAACTGTTAATTCGTCTTGTATTAATTCTTTCACCACCAATTTATCCATGATAAGATTCACCAGTGAAATGAACTTTACATTCACCAGTCTTTTCCCGATCTGGTAAGAAAGAAAAGACCCTTTGTAACAAACTACTTCCGGCACGGCAAACAAAGCCGTTTCCAGTGTAGCAGTTCCTGAAGTGACCAATGCTGCTTTTGCCTGGAGCAGGAGATCATAGGTTTTATTATTTACCGTACTCACATTGCTGTATGGCTGTGTAAACGTTTTATAAAATGATCCATCAACAGACGGCGCCTGTGCCACGATGAATTGATAAGCAGGAAAATCTTTACTTACTTCCAGCATCACCGGTAATTTTTTAGCGATCTCCTGCTTACGGCTTCCCGGAAGCAAAGCAATGATCGGTCTATCGGAAAACGTGTCCCTTGTACCTTGTCCCTTGTGCCTTTCAATTTCTTCTACTAATGGATGTCCTACATATTCCACTTCCCAGTTCCATTTATTTTTATAATATTCTTTTTCAAAAGGAAGAATGACAAGCATTTTATCAACGCATTGTTTCATCATTTTTACCCGGTTCTCTTTCCAGGCCCATACCTGCGGACTGATATAATAAATGATCTTTAGTCCCTGTTGCTTTGCCCATTTAGCTATGCGAAGATTGAAACCGGGATAATCTATCAGGATAATTGCATCAGGTTTGTATTGAAGGATATCTTCTTTGCAGAAAGCAAGGTTTTTGAAAATGGTACGGAGGTTCATCAATACTTCCGTAAAGCCCATGAAGGCAAGTTCCCGGTAATGTTTTACAAGCTCAGCGCCTGCTTCCTGCATTTTATCACCACCCCAGCAGCGAATAGTTGCGTTTGCATCAAGTCTTTTTAATTCTTTGATGAGATTACTGCCATGCAGATCGCCACTGGCTTCACCGGCTATGATGTAGTATTTCATGTAATTCGAAAATAACAATAATAGATGACAGATGATAACTGATAGATGATAGTTAAGTCAATAATTATCAGTTATCATCTATCAACTATCATCTCATGACTGGCAATTCAATATAACTATTAAAATAAATTCTCTGCTCAGCTTTTATGAAATCGCTTTCCTTCGCTTCAAAAATATTCGGAACATATTTCTGCGGGTTGCGGTCAATAACCGGGAACCAGGTGCTTTGAACCTGTATCATGATGCGATGACCTTTTTTGAAAGTATGGTTGATATCGTGCAGATCGATAACAAATTCTTCAGGTTTGTTTGGTGTTAATGGAGTTGGAGCTGAAAAATTTTTTCTGAAACGTCCACGGAAGACTTCCATCGCGACGGGTAGTTGATAGCCACTCATAGTTAAACTCTTTGCATCAAAATTTGGATATACATCGATCAGCTTCACGATCCAATCGGCATCCGTTCCTGATGTGCTTGCAAAAAGATGAGCCATGATCTTCCCGGTCACAGTCAGGTCTTCCGTTAATGAATCCATCGTAAAAGAAACGACATCGGGTCTTGTAGAAACGAAGCGTTGATCTTCTACGTGCCAGGGTTTCCACCTGCTTCCGGGACCATATGTGGCTTCGATAGGTTGGATACGATAGGGCACAGGTTTATTCGGGTCGCTGATATAACTAACAAAACCTGTAGCAGTAGTTGGTTTATTAAATGATGCCGTATTTCCCGGCCCCGCATATAATTTTTGGACCACGACTTCTTTTGGCGGCCATGATTTATACGTTTTCCATTGATTAGTTCCGGTTTGAAAACAATAAGCTTCTTCAAATTTTCCATCACCAATGCCTTTAAGCCAGTAGTCAAACCATTTCTTCTGTAAATTATGGAACCATTCAGCTGTATTACTTTCAAATGCTATTTTTCCCAGGCTATCTGCTTTGGCTCTTCCCCATTGCCCATGATTCCAGGGCCCCAGCACAATATGATTATAATTGGCCTTATCTTTTTTTTCCATGTGCTGGTACATCAGTTGCGGACCATTGATATCTTCCTGGTCGTAATAACCACCAACATGAAGCTGGGGTATCTGTGCATACTCCACATAATTCAAAGGAGAATTTTTTTGCCAGAAATCATCATAGTTGGGATGTTTTACAAAATTGTTCCAGGTGGGGATTTTATTATGAAAATATTTTTCATTTACATTTTTTAATGAACCCAGTTTCAAATACCAGTCATACAGATCAAATTGGGGAAATGGGAAATCGCTGTCCGTGGTCTTATCAAACTCTATTTCGTAAGTGTATTCCATCCCATAACTGAGTCGAAAGGCTCCGTTATGATGAAAATCGTCTCCCAAAAACAAGTCTCCCATGCAGGCTTGTTCCGATGCAGCTTTTAATGCAGGATGCGGATCAACGGAACCAACTAAGGCCAGCCAGCCGGGATAGGAGATACCAAAGATGCCGGCCTTACCATTATTGTTGGGTACATTTTTTATTAACCAATCTACTGCATCCCATGTATCGGTGCTTTCATCAATGGCTCCTTTTTGTGTGGCATGAATAAGCGGCTGATGAATTTCCATCTTTCCTTCGCTTTTATATTTGCCGCGGATATCCTGGAAAACAAATATGTATCCATCTTTTGCCAGGTAATAAGAATTAAAATTACTCGGAGTAACATTCACCACCGTATCATCGGGAATTGGAAAACTGGCTCCATAAGGAGTTCTTGTGATCAAAACAGGAACTGTTTTCCCCGGATTCACCGGGCTTAAAATTGTTGTGTATAGTCTAACGCCATCACGCATCGGGATCATAGCACTTGTTTTCTTATATAGAACATTACCTGGTTGGGCCGATACAAAACAAGGCAAGCTGAACAGGAGAAGGAGAATAACGGAGACTTTTTTCATAAATACAGCGATAAATATCTTTGAATTAAAGATACTGAAGTTTGATGCAGGAATTAATTCAGTATTTTGAGGATAAGAATGCCGATACCATAGATCAAAGTGATGATAAAGATCCCTTTGGCGGTTTCATCCTTGTGTGTATTGATATAAATGGTAAACAAAATAACATTAGCCAGCAGGCTCAGCGAACCCACTGAAGTGATCATCCGGTTATCATTCATGAAGTAGGTAAGGAAATCCATGAACGAATAAGCAGGGAACTTAACGAAGTAAATAATTACAAGACCGAACAGCGGACCGATCAATCCCAGCGCTAATCCCAACCGGAGGTTATCTTTTTTAAATATCATTTCCAGATTTTTTCGAGCTTGGTCTTTAGAACGTAATTCGTCATATCAAATTGTACAGGCACCACACTCACATAGTTATTATCAAGGGCCCAGACATCAGTGTCTTTACCCGTATCAAAATTCACAAACTCTCCTGTGAGCCAATAGTAGTGACGCCCATGAGGATCCTGCCGCTCTACAAAATCTTCTACATATTTTGCGTAGGCCTGCCGGCATATTTTCATTCCTTTAAGAAGTTCAACAGGAACAGAAGGAATATTGACATTTAGTACGGTATGTTTATCTAAAGCGGTCTTAAGCATTTTTTCCACTACGATGCGGGCATATTTCCTGGCCCCGGTAAAGTCCGCATCAATGCTGTAATCAAGCAAAGAAAAACCAACAGAAGGGATACTTTCTATAGCTGCTTCCACGGCTGCAGACATAGTACCGGAATAAATCACATTGATACTATGATTGGCGCCATGATTAATACCGCTTAAACAGAGATCGGGTTTGCGGTGCAATACTTTGTCAACGGCCAGCTTGACACAATCTACAGGTGTGCCGGTACAGGACCAGGTTTCTATATTATCTATGGCATGTATTTTATGTAATCTTAAGGGTTGCCCGATAGTAATGGCATGACCCATCCCCGATTGGGGTTTATCGGGGGCAACCACTATTATTTTACCGAGGTCTTTTACAGCTTCCACCAGGTTAAGAATGCCCGGTGCTGTAACGCCATCATCATTGGTAATCAGGATAACTGGTTTTTCTTTTGAGACTTTGGCTAATTTCTTTGAGGTAAGGGCTTTTGTCTTCTTTGTCATACAAGGACAAAAATCTTTGTTTTTTGCGGGTTGACCAAAATCTGCCAGATAATAACTAATAAAGAATAGATAATAGTCTCTTCATCCCTGAAGTCTTTTCCCGGCATAAGAGGCGCTATTATCTATTAGTTTTTATCTGTTATCTCTTTATTCGAAAATTTTTAATTGTAAAAAAATTTTGATTGTCTAAATAAATTAGTATTTTGCAGCTAACTAAATTAGTGATTATGGCTATCTCCAATCAAAATCTGAAATACCTGCGTAAACTGCGTGGCTGGACACAGGAAGAATTTGCCAGCAAGATCCGTATCAAACGTTCATTGCTCGGCGCCTATGAAGAAGAAAGAGCTGAGCCACGCATTGATGTGCTTGAAGTAGTTTGTGATATTTTCAAACTCACCCTGGATGACATTCTCCGGAAAGATCTAAGTGATAATAAAAGTAATTATCTCGCCAAGAGACGGGCTTTGAAACTAGCTTCGGGCAGACCCGATATTCCATTCGTTCCGATGAAGGCTGCTGCAGGTTATTTGGCCG
>DATHDV010000211.1:0-25879 GCA_035318845.1 Chitinophagaceae bacterium | reverse complement strand
CGGAACAACCGCTTCCATCTTGGTCCGCCATCCCAGCTGAACCAGATCAACCAGGCTTTGCCAACGATCCTGTCTTCGGGGACAAAGCCCCAATAACGGCTGTCCTGTGATCCCTGGCGGTTATCTCCCATCATCCAGTAATAATCCATTTTGAATGTATAATCTGTTATTTCCTTTCCATTCAGAAAGAACTTGCCATCTTTTTTATAAAAATCATTTTTTTCATAAACCCGGATCGCTCTTTCATAAACAGAATACGTGGAGTCATTTAATTTTATGGAGGCCCCTTTTTTAGGGATCCATATTGCACCATAGTTATCTCTTGTCCATTTATGAAGCGTATCATAAGGAAAAACATCGCCGCCCGCGCCATTATATGATTCATCAAGAACAATGGAAGTGGCAAAACCACTTTGCAGCATTTTATCCTTTGCTTTTGCTGTCAATAGCATCCGGAATGTATTATTTCCAAGACTTGTATACTCATTTTTATCCGGGTCAGAATCAACATTGTATTCATCTTTCAAAATATCAAAATCAGGGTTTTGTTTAGTGGTTACAATATAATTTGCTTCACTATAAGGGGGCAATGGTTGTTCTGTCCCATTGATAAAAACAACTCCTTTTTTTACTTCCAGCATATCTCCTGCCACACCCACGCATCTTTTAATGTAGTTGTCAGTTTTATCTGCAGGATGAACGACAATTGGATATCTGCCCGGGTCATTAAAAACTTCATTGGCAAAAGCTTTCTCTTCCGGTGTTCCTGTTAACTGCCATCTTTTCAGATCATAGTATGGCCGGGCCGATTCAAAATCCTTTGCATGGATCACGGTATCACCTGCGGGGAAATTGAAAACAACGGCATCACCTCTTTTTACAGGTGAAGCAAACCATCTTATATAGGGCAGGTGAACAGACTTTATATAAGATCTTCCATTACCGACCGGGAGATAATTATGTACAAACGGGACTGATAAAGGCGTATTGGGAATTCTTGGACCGTAACTGAGTTTGCTGACAAAAAGAAAATCCTTTACCAGCAATGTTTTTTCCATAGAAGCAGAAGGTATGGTATAAGCTTCAAAAACAAATGTGCGGATCAATGTGGCGGCCACTACGGCAAAAATGGCTGCATCCACCCATTCCCTCCAGCCTTTTTTCTTATGTTTTTTTACCGCTTCCGGCCCGATAAACTTGGGGTCTTCTTTATAAGCAAGCCAGGGAAAATAAAATGGAGCAAAAATAGCAGCCATAGTGTGCTCACCGAGTGAAAACCTGCCAAACGCTTTTGCAAATTCAATAAATATCCCGGGACTGATGAACCAACCGACTACAGGGATAAATTGCCAAAACACCCAATGCTTTGGCCTTTTTGTCAACTCCTGCATCACCCATGTGTTATAAAAAGGTACATAGGCCTTCCAGGCAGGAGCTCCGGCCTTTGTAAACAGTTTTGCCAAACCAAAGGAAGGAAGAAAAACGATAAGCGTACCGACAAGGTAAACAATGAATAAATGATAGATGGGCATGAGCCGTATTTTATTCCCGATAGCTATCGGGATGACAAAAGTATTGTAAATATCTGCCTGTCAAAATTTTAATATTCAAAGTTTTGCTAATACTCGTTGCTGGTTACTGGTTGCTAGTTGCTGGTAAGCGAACAGGTTTTTATCAGAAGTGAAATTTGTGCTTTGAGACCAGAAACCAGTAACCAGTAACCAGCAACCAGTTCCTATTTCGGCATCACATAATTTTTCACATCTTCTACTGTGATCTGTTTTCCGGAAAGAATAACAAGTCGTTCCACTACATTCCTCAGTTCCCTGATGTTGCCGGTCCAGTTATATTGTTGGAGCAATTTGACAGCATCGGCATCAATATCTTTTTGTGCAATGCCATAGTCGGCACAAATGTCCTGGAGAAATTGTTCTACAAGGATAGGAATATCATCCCGTCTTTCATTGAGTGAAGGAACATGAATAATGATCACACCAAGGCGGTGATAAAGGTCAAGACGGAAATTCTTTGATTCCACTTCCTTCAGCAAATCTTTATTGGTGGCGGCGATCACTCTCACATCCACATTAATGTCCTTATCGGCTCCCACCCTGGTGATCTTTCCTTCCTGCAATGCACGGAGCACTTTTGCCTGTGCATTGGCACTCATATCACCGATCTCGTCCAGGAAAAGAGTTCCGCCATTGGCAGATTCAAACTTGCCGATACGTTGTTTGATGGCTGATGTAAAAGAGCCTTTCTCATGTCCGAATAATTCACTTTCGATCAGTTCGCTTGGGATAGCTGCGCAATTCACTTCCACCATCGGGCCACTGGCACGATTACTTTTTTCATGCACCCATCTTGCCACCAGCTCTTTTCCAACTCCGTTATCACCAGTAATGAGTATCCTTGCTTCGGTAGGTGCCACTTTATCGATCGTTTCTTTGATCTTTTTAATAGGCGTTGATTCACCGATCATTTCCTGCACACGACTCACTTTTCTTTTCAGTACTTTGGTTTCAGTGACGAGGGTGCCTTTATCCATCGCATTGCGAATGGTTATAAGAAGACGGTTCAGGTCCGGCGGTTTGGAGATAAAGTCAAATGCTCCTTTTTTAACCGCCTCGACAGCAGTTTCTATATTGCCATGGCCCGAGATCATGATAACAGGCACATCAGCATTTATTTCCCCGGCTTTTTGGAGGAACTCGATGCCATCCAGCTTGGGCATTTTAATGTCACATAATACAAGGTCGTAGGATTTTTCTTTGAATTTCTTCAATCCTTCTTCCCCGTCGGGGGCTTCGTCAATTTTGTAACCTTCAAACGATAATATTTCGGTAAGGGTTTTCCGGATCGCTTTTTCATCGTCAATGATTAATATTTCTGCCATCAAATTTCCATTTTGTTCCATAAAAGTAATTGATTTAAAGGGAAGCTGGCAAGAACGATGCCGTTAATCATAAGAGTTCATGTGAAAGAGATCAGAAGGATTGCAAGCAGGAATAAAGTTAGAATAGCGCTTTGTCAGCCTTGCTATAAAAAAATTGAAGCCGGGTAGAAACCCAGCCTCGTTTTAAAATCCAATATCCTATGAAAAACCAATGCAAAGATGCGGTTTATAAGCCAATACGTTGCACAATAAACGAAATATATTTTTGAAAAGTATTTTTACGATTGCCAGGGGAAAAACTATTTAACCATATACATCACTTCTTTAACCAGCTTTATAGTTCGGGGTATATCCGGAAGCGCCGCTGCTACAAGGTTTGAAGCGTAATGCAAAGGAGCATCTGCTGCTGTGATACGGCGTATAGGAGCATCTAAATAATCAAAGCCTTCTTTCTGTATGCGATAAGTAATTTCAGATGAAATGGAACCAAATGGCCATTGTTCTTCAACGATGACAAGCCTGTTTGTTTTCTTTACACTTTCCAGGATGGTCATCCAGTCGAGGGGGCGGATAGTACGGAGATCAATCACTTCTGCGCTGATACCTTCTTTTTCCAACTCTGCTGCTGCGCCTAAAGCCACTTTCATCATCTTATTAAATGAAACGATGGTCACATCACGGCCAGCTTTTTTTATATCTGCCTTTCCCAGCTCTATGTAGTACTCTTCAACCGGTATATCACTTTTATCGCCATACATCTGTTCACTTTCCATGAAAATAACCGGGTCCTCTTCATACCGGATAGCCTGTTTGAGTAAACCTTTGGCATCATATCCATTGCTGGGCGAAACGACTTTGATCCCCGGAATATTGGCATATAAAGATTCAAAGGCAGTTGAATGCTGAGCCCCTAACTGGCCGGCAGATCCATTACCACCCCGAAATACTATGGGACAAGATACTTGCCCACCACTCATTGCCAGCATTTTAGAGGCGGTGTTGAGAATTTGGTCTAAAGCCAGAACAGCAAAATTCCAAGTCATGAATTCAACAATTGGTCTCAGGCCATTTTGAGCTGAGCCCACTGCAACAGCGGTAAACCCGAGTTCCGAGATCGGTGTGTCAATAACTCTTTTGGGGCCAAATTCAGCCAGCATTCCCTGGCTCACTTTATAGGCGCCGTTATACTCAGCCACTTCCTCTCCCATCAGGTAAACTCTTTCGTCCCTTCTCATTTCTTCGTTCATCGCTTCACGGAGAGCATCACGGAACGCAATTGATCTGGCCATTTAGTGTCTTGTTTTAGGGGAGCAAAAATAAGCTTCAACATGAATAAAACCTAAAGCAAAAAGCTCAGCAAAGGCGACTGAGCTTTCTGATATTTATGATATACTAATTACTAATTCCCGTTGCATTCATTCGTCCAGCTCTTTAATTCGTCTTCCTGCATTTGCAATAACCCTCTATCTGCTTCGAGATAAGATGAAAACCTGCGTTTTGTTTTTTGCAGCATGCAGTCGCAATATTGGTTGGCCCTGGCGGCCGGCACGTTCTTTCTTGCTTCAGATTCGCATTCATCCATAAACTTGTTCTCATCGGCCTGGCTCCATCCTTCTGTATTGTTTGTATTACCGTTGTTACCTGATACTTCCACAGCACATTCTTTTATAAAATTGGCGATCACACTTGCGTTACTACTGGTACCGTCAGCATCGGCATAAGAAGAAAATTTTTTTTCCGTTTTTTCAAGCGAGCAAGAGCATATTTTCGCAGCTAACTCATCATTAATACCTTTACTTGAAGCCTCATCCAGACATTGACTGGTATATTTATTCCTGTCCCCGGCCGACCATTTGTTCCCATCATCATCTTCCCGATTATTATTGTCTCTATTTCCATAATCATCTTTTTCCCGGTTTTTCAAATTTTGATTTTTGCCTGCCTTGTTATTGTTACATGCAGCAACAAAAAAAGCGAAGGACATCAAGACAACAAATATTTTTTTCATGTTCATTAATTTGGTGATTAAATAACAAAGTAGCTATTCTTTTTAACCCGAAAAAATTTATGGTTCATGAGTTTTGAACACTATGGACAGCACGCATGAATGAGTTCAATTTTATGGGATCAAGCCTGCCATCAGTTCTTACTCCACTGCAAACGTCCACCCCGAATGGCAGCACAGCAGCAATTGCTTCTGCTACATTATCACTATGCAGACCACCCGCCAGGAAAACCGGGATGCTAACCAATTCAACGATCTTTTTACTAATGTTCCAGTTATGCGTGTTTCCCGTTCCACCCAAAGTTTTTATTTTTCCTTTAGGATCACCGCTGTCAAGAAGAATTACATCTACGAATTCATTTACCTGCAGGGCCTGCGCAATACTTTCCTCGCCTGTTACATGTATTACCTGTACAATACGCAAATGCGGCAGTGCATCCCTGATCTGCCGGTAAGTTCCTTCCATTAATTCATCTACGATCTGCACGGTATTGACATGAGTCCTGTTCAGTTGATCGATAATGCCATTTGCTGATTGTTCACTGGTCAGCAGAAAAGATGAAACGGGCGGATGAATTGTTTTTGCAATGGTCAATATAAGATCATCATCAATGGGCCCGGGTCCGTTTGGCATTTTACCAACGAGGCCCAATGCATCTGCACCGGCATGAATAGCCAGTCTTGCTTCATCCACAGATGAGATACAGCAAATTTTTACTCTTGTTCGCATGAATTAGTTATATCAGGATGGAGAACGACCGGCAAGCATTTTATTCTTTTAAAAGAAATTTTTCACCGTTTGCATTTACACGGAAAAATTTACCGTCTTCGATCAGTAAAGCTTCTGACTTACCCGCAGCATGATGAACATCTGTATCAAATACTTTACCCCCATGCCAGGAACTTATTGTATCCGCAACCATCGTATGGCCAGTCGTAATATATTTGATGTTGAATTTTGAGATCGTGCTGTCAATCTGGCCCCGGCTTGCTATCATCGGGCTGCCTTTGTAATAACCCCGGTACCAAAAAGGACCGAAATCACCAAAGATGGTATCCAGCTTTTTATCAGGAAACATAAATGTGCTGTCGGCATAAAAAGGCCGTGACAACTCATTTATTTCCGGAATGGATATTTCCATCCTGTTGATCTCCGCGGATATGCCGCCATGTGTGTAAAGGATATTTCCAATTTTTTCCACGATGTTTTTTGTACGTAACCATCTTCCCAGTTCAGAGTTCTCGCTATAAAGATCCACGTACCGTTCACCAAGCAGGGCTGCGTTCTCTATATACTTTGGTTGCACATAGCGCAGATCACCGTTCATATTCATTATTTCATGATTGCCGAGAATAAAGTGAACATATCCTCCTGCATCTTTTGCTTTCTCTTCAAGCGAATAGATGAGCCACAGCACTTCAGTCACCTGGATCCCCCGGTCAAAAAAATCACCGATAAGAACAAGATGGCCCTCTCCAAATGTCCAGTTGAAAGCGGAATCAATGACGCCATTTGCCTGCAACAATTTCCTGAAGGGCCCAAAATTTCCTTCAATATCTGAAATGGCAATTTGTTTAGCTACTTTTTTGTATTCACTTTTTTCAGCCTCCAATTTTTTCTTTAGCTGAACCGGGAATGTCCTGCCGGGCTGATCAGTAGAAACAATGACTGATAAGGTTTCTTTTTGCGAAAGAGCCATACTATCCGACCTGATCGATTTTGCCCCATGCTCATTCATAATATATTTTACAAAGATCTTTTCATTTTTATACAAAACATAGGGGCCGTCATATTGTTCTGTATGCATATTACCCGGGGTTTTATGATGGTTGTATAGCTTACCAGGATGGATAAATCCTGTCAACAACAGAGGAATAAAAGCTAAAGCGATCCTTTTCATTATACTGGTATTTGTTCCTGTTTATTTTTTATAGATAGCAATCTAATGAGAACTGGTTGCTTTCAAAACCATAAAATTAAAGATATTCTCCTTTATCTTCCCTGACCTGGTGGCAGCAATCATACATTCATATCAGGATTAACCATTCCCGCTGAAAACGAATCCTGTTTGCGTGGTGTCGGGGCCTTTATTTTTTCGGCCGCCAGGTTCTTGATCTGTGCAAGCGTTTCCATACAATTATCAACCAATTCTTTTGTTGTGCGGTTGACGTACTCACTCTTTTTAAATTGTAAAACATTTTTATCCATATCCTCCGCTGTCCAGCCCCGGCTCCATCCCATAAAGCTGAATGGCGGAAAAGTAAACCCGAGACTTGTAAAGAACATCATCATCTCCCCCGCCACCTGCTGAATATTATCCTGTCCGCCGGTAATGATAAAAGATGCCACTTTATTTTTGATCAGCACTTTATCCTTAAGTGTTATTTGATTCTGTACACAATTCAAACGTTCAGCCATTTTAAAATAAAGCGATGATGGATTGCCCCAGCGGATAGGTGTAGCCACTAAAACAATATCCGCCCAAAGTATCATATCCCTGTAAACAGGCGTCATACCATCTTCAGGCTGCATTTCAGTAATGCTGCAGGGCCAGGTACAGGCATTTATATGCTGGCTGTAATATCCCTCGCATGCCCGGAAGCCAAGCTCCCGGAGTTTGAGCATTTTGGTTTCAGCGCCATGAGATTCTTTGGCATAATTCAGGGCGAGTTCCAGTGCCGCTTCTGAAGTACTGTAACGGGGCAATGATTCATTCATATTCGTTGTAGAGATGCCAAGGATATTTTTTGATCCTGCCGTGGTCTGGTATTGCAATTTCACCAGGTCCTCAATTATTTTCATGTCATGCAAGGCCGGTTGTGCTTTTATGATTGGCTTTGAGCTGATCAATACATTATCCCCTTCTATTTTCACTTCATACAGCGCCTGTTGGTCTTTATACCCGGGAGGCGCTGATCCTGTTTTGATATTATACTCCCAGCCATGCCAGGGACAGGTAACATAAAGGCCATCATATTTTTTTTCCACTAAACCCAGTCCTAACGGGCCGGCTTTGTGCAAACAGGCATTGGCCATCGCAGTTATTTCATTGTTGTAATGGAACAAAGCAACTTTATGCGGGCCGCATTCAACGATCTTTTGCGAATTGGGTGGCAGTTCACTTATCGGGCACACTTTTATATAATCCATAAACGGGAATTGAGGAACTATTAAATTGAGAAAAAATTACGGTAAGAAGAAATTTATTTTAGTAAAAGGAGTTCACTGAATGGAACCATTCATGTCTTTCCATTCCTCAGCCGTCATTTCGAATTTTATCTCGCCCTTGCCATGTATGCCTGCTTCTTTCCAGCCGGCTTTCCGGTAAAAAGCTTCTGCCCTTGTGCCCGGAGCCGTGCCCAGCCAGATCGTTTTATCAGTTTGATGAAAATACCAATCCATCATTTCATCATGCAATCTTCTTCCAATTCCTTTTTTCTCAAAGCCGGGGTGAATGAATAAGGCCCAGACATTGTGATCAGCGATTGAAACAATTGCAAATCCAACGATCGCATTGTCAATTTCGCAAACCCATCCCTTTCCCCTTTGTGTAATATAGTCTTCAACATCTTTATCAGGAACCAGGGCAGGATCCGAAAGTGTATTTTCCCTGACAGCATTTCTTACGACCTGGATCTGTGGAATGTCTGTTATTTGTGTTTCTCTGAAAATCATGAGGGCAGGAAATATTAATTTTTATTGCAAACGGGAATAGACCGTCGTGTCTTCAAATTTTCCCCGGTGAAAAAAATCTTCTTTAAAATAAGCTTCTCTTACAAAGCCGGTTGATTCCAGCACGGAAGCAGAAGCAATATTATGCGGGTTGATACGAGCTTCTACACTGTGTAAGCCCAATGTTGAAAAACCATAGTCCAGTGTTTTCAGGATGCTTTCTTTCATGATCCCTTTTCTCCAGTATCCCGGGTCAAGCACATAACCTATTTCTGCACGGAAATGCTCTTTCTGCACTCGCCAGAAACAGATACTACCGATCGCTTTTGAAGGATTTTCTTTTATTGTGATCGCCCACATAATGGCGTCATTATTATCGATACCAGTATTGATACCGGTAATAAAATCTTCCGCTTCTTTGATATTTGCTGCCGGCTCCTTGCTCAGGAACTGCAAAATGGTTTGATCCGAACGGAGAAAAAAGATCTCGGGGGCATCTTCCATTGTTAATCTCCGCAGCAAAAGCCTTTCGGTTGACAATTCAGGAAAAGGGTTAAAGTTTGGCTGTAACATAATGGCTTAAAGTTAAAAGAATAGTATGCAGGTGCAAAATGAAAAGGGATTTAGTTGACCTTAACACAAAAGCATTCCTGGTGAACCCTTAGTGCCTTCGTGTCTTTGTGGCTCAATCATCAAAAATTGAAACCCGATAGCTATCGGGTGATACACTAGTCAAACCAACGCTAAAACCTCACATGAGCAGAAATACCGTACCTTTAACAAGATAGGCCGGGGATACTGGCAATATTTCCCCCGGATAAAGTTTAGGTTTTTATTAAAACAGAATTATTAAGCAATAAAAGCAACAGAAATTATTATGGCGGAAACCTGGAATAAAAAAGAAAGAGAAAAGAAAAAACAACAGGAAAGAAAAGAAAAAGCAGAAAGAAGGCTTGAGCGGAAAGAAAATGCGAAAGATGGAAAAAGCTTCGATGATATGCTGGCTTACCTGGATGAGAACGGAAATCTTTCCAACAAACCACCCGACCCCAGGAAAAAAATAAACATCAAACTTGAAGACATAGAAATTGGAGTACCCAAACAATTGCCGGTAAACCCGGAAGATCTTATCCGGAAAGGAGTTGTTACTTTCTTTAATGATTCCAAGGGATATGGATTTATTAAAGATCTCGAAACCCAGGAAAGTGTTTTTGTACATGTCAATTCACTTTCAGAAGAAATAAAAGAACACAATAAAGTAACTTTTGAAGTAGAAATGGGACCTAAAGGTGCCAATGCGGTAAGGGTTAAGCTCGTTAAGTGACGATTGCGATCCCGGTTTATTTATTAGTGCATAATTAACTCAGATTATTTATTAAATTCGGTTTTACAAATCTAACTCTGCTTAGTAATGAGCCCGAATTCCAGATGCCGCCAGGCGATGCTTACAAATTATTTATTCATCATTTCTTTATTTCTATTTACCAGCAATACTTTTTCTCAAAAAATCATTGCGGACAGCCTGCGGAGATCACTCACTGTTGAGACCACAGACACTGCTAAGGTGAGACTGATGTGGCAACTGGCCAATGCGATGAACAAATATGATCCCGATTCCGCTTTAGTCATATCACAGGAAGCATTATACCTGGCCCAGAAGACCAGGGATATGGAAGGTGAATCAAGGTCCCTCGGAATACTGGCAAACACTTTTCTGAAGATCGGCAACTATACCCGGGCACTCGAATTATACATTCAAAAACTGAAACTGGAAGAAAAAAGGAAATCGCCAAGGAATCTTGGCAGTGCGTTAATGAATATTGGTATTGTGTACGTGTTCCAGAAAGAATACCGAAAAGCATTGGAGTATTATTGGAAAGCTGATTCTGTCATCACTCAATTTAATGTGAAAGACCTGAAGTATAATATTGTTTTAAACCTGGGCGATGTTTATGACCGGCTTGATGTTTCAGATTCGGCACTGATCTATTTCAACAAATCGCTGGAGCTTGCCAAAAAACTTAACGAAGACTATAAGATCGGGAAATCCCTCACAGGGCTTGGTCACAGTTACCGGAAGCTGGAGAGTTACCAACAGTCATTAATTAATTATCAAAACAGTTTTGCCTATCTCCGGGCTGCTAATGATGATGAAACATATTGCGAAGCTACATTGGGTCTGGCCAAACTTTACCGGCAAATGAACAAATTTGATTCGTCTTATTATTATGCAAAACAATCCCTGGCAGTTGCAAAAGAAGACGGGTTAGTACCCCTGGAACTGGAAGCAGCCGAATTTCTCGTCGAACATTTTAAAGTAAAAAGAAATATTGACAGCGCCTTTGCTTATATTAACATCGTGCATGACCTGAATGATTCTGTAAACAATATCAGCCAGATCAGGCAAGTGCAGATCCTTTCAAGTGAAGAACAATTCCGGCAACTGGAACTAAAAGAAAGCAGGCGGGTTGCCAAAGTAGAACGTATGCAGCAATTGCAGATGCTGCTCATTGCAATTTTTATCCCGGGGCTTTTTCTTATTACCCTTTTACTCAGTCGTGTAAAATTGCATCTGCAGGCTATACGCCTGCTGGGTGTACTTTCGCTGCTCTTCTTTTTTGAATACCTCACACTCCTGTTACACCCGACGGTAGCCAATTTGACAAATCATACTCCTGTATATGAGATCCTGATCTTTGTGGCCCTGGCTGCCATATTGATCCCCGCACATCACCGGATGGAACATTGGCTTATACATAAACTTATCCATCACAGGATCCATCATCCGGCCCAGGAAAAGAAATAGGAGATGGCTCCAGCTTAGGACAAAAAAAATTCACCTGCTTGAATTTTTTTCACATTATTGCGAATTAGCTTCAGGCCGGTGAATCCAATCAATTACTGCAAATCATTGGGGAGGAGGAGGAGGAGGAGTACCCGGGTCAACTGGCTTTACTTTAATGGTATCCTCTGTTTTCTTTTTTTCCTTAGTGCTTTTATTGCCACATGAAGTAGCAACAAAACCTAAAAGGAATACTCCCAGGATCAGGCGGTAAGCTAGCTTTGGCGTTTTTAAATTCATATGAAAATAATTTAGGCTATAAGGATACGAAAACTATTGATTAATTCCAAAAAGAAAGATTTTAGCCGGCTATATGACATACCAGGCTGATGATATCATTAAACATACTATTCTCTTTGATCCCGTCATTTAGTTTTAATAATTCAAAAACCATTATTTTTAGTTACTCTAAAACAGCTTCAATATGAGAGCCGGTCTTATTTCGGTCTTTTTATTACTTTTTACAAATAGTTTTACGGCGCATTCCCAGGATATTTATCTTTTAAAATATAGATCTCCCGATGCAAACGACAAGAATACTTACAATGCTTTTTTTTCACTTTCTGCCAATGGAACAGGTATCGTCAGGATAAAACCTGTTAATACCAACAGCCTGGTTGTTGAAATGACATTCCAGGAACAATATGCGACGGATAATGAAGGAATGCCGGATACCACGAAATTGGTTTACCAGGGATCGGACCCGGTAATTGTGAAAGGTGATAAGAAGATCAAATTTGCCCCTGTTACATTCTGGTTTAAAATTAATAAGGATAATTTTTTTGATCCATGGGCTGTGACGGCAGTTTCAGCCATCCCCACTCCTTCTGAAAATAATTTACTATCAGCTGAATTTATAAAAAACCAGGACCTTGCCAAAAACAGGGATCTTGTCTCCGGCTTCTTTGCAGATACCAGCGCTTATTATAGAAACATTTTTGTGAAGGGCAAGGGTGGAATGCTTTCATCGGATGAAAAACGGAACACCCATATGTACCTTGTAATTGTCGCCAGTACGAATGATTCAACACTTCAGCCCAATTGTTCGATAGACGCCCAGAAGGTTGTCAATATGTTTACAGAGATCAGCAATAATGTTTTGGGATTACCGCCTAATAATTTTCATCTTGAGACCATCTATGGAAACAATTACAGCCGGGCAAATGTTGAAGCAGCGCTGAAGAAACTTCCCACTACCAATAGAAATAACAACCTGGTTATTTTTTATTACTCGGGTCACGGATTTCACAATAAAAAATTTCCAAATAAGATATATCCTTTTTTTGACCTGAGAGATCCCACCAAACAGAAATTCTATAAGGATCTTGAAACACAAACATTGAACGTACAGGATATTTATGATACGATAATCAGCAAGGGCAACCGTTTCAATCTTGTATTGAGTGATTGTTGTAATGATACTGTTGTACTACCAAAGAGAAAGGGGTTACAACCGCCGGGACATAAAGGTTTGACAAGAGCAAATTTTGATAATGTGAAAGCCTTATTTATGAATAAACAACCTGTTAACATCTTAATGACCGCGGCGAGTAAAGACGAAGAGGCTGTTGTGACACCGTCTTTCAGTTCATACTTTACTTATTTTTTCCTGCAATCATTGACCACGTATATAAGCCCGGAAAAAGGATTTCCTACCTGGCAGCAGATACAGGCTGCTGCACAAATTCAAACGATGAGACAGGTAAGCGGTCTTCCCTGCAAAGAAAAAATTAATTGTCCGAAACAAACTCCCAAGGCATTTATACAGGGAATAAGATTATAAAGTGTCTGACGTCTCGCAAGAGCGTCTGACACTTCTTATTTTGATGCAATAGCAAGGTTTAAATATTTTTTCACCGGGAATCGCCTGGTAAGGTCATTCCATCTTTTTGTATCTCTGAAATTCTTCCAGGATGGATCAAATTTTAATACCCAGGAATACCGAAACCCTTTTTTCATCGATTCTTCTAACCATTTCCAGGCCTCAGCTGCATGCCCTGTTTTAGCATACTGACCAGCGATGGTATATAATATGTTTGGATCATTCATACTAAGAGCCAGGTAATCCTTATAAAGTTTTATTGCCATCGCGGGTTGCCCGGATAATAAGTATAGCCTGCCCATCAGGTCAAATGTTTCCGGCACCACATAAGGATGAATGGTCTGCGCCTCTTCAATTACTTTTTTTGCTTTTTCAAACTGGCTGGAGTGGACAAGGAACTCAGCATAGAGTAATCGCTTTGGAAAATTGATCTGCTGCTGTTCGTATAAATAATCCAGTTGCTCCAGCCCTGCCCTGTTTTTATAAAGGGCTTTGCAGACATCGACCAGGTTTAACCTTGCAGCGGCGTTACCGGGTACCAACTCTACCGATCTGGTATAATAAGGATAAGCTTGTTTTTTTGAACCAGACCAAACAAAGACATTCCCAACTTTGAAATTGATATCAGCCTTTGTTTCTGTTTCTGTTAAAAGGCTATCCGCTTTTAATAAATAAGTGATAGCATCTTTACGGGGTGTATAGATAGCATCTGCTAATGTGATGATCTCTTTTGTTCCCGGTATGAGGATATGGGCAGGGTCTTCATGAAGACGAGGCGATACTGTAACTAACTGTGGTGAGCCGTTAATTGTTTTATCCCATTTCAGATCTGTTCTAAGCCTTTCATATGAATCAAGATCGATAAAAATTTCCCTGTTCAACTTAGGGAACCAGATGATCGAATCAAGATAAGTTTCTCTTGATTTTGTTTCTGCCCTGTTATATAATAATAATCCAAGCCTGTAAGACCAATCCCCGTTTTCTGGAAACTCCGGTATGATCCTCCTGTAAAATTCATTCAGTTCTCTTTCTGTTCTTTCCTTATCATACCCATAATAACTTTGGATCACTTTTTCGGTCTCGGTATAGCGACGCAGTTTTTCCAGCATTTGCCAGAGCTTGGCATATCCTGCCAGTTCCTCTTTATTTAATTCAATGCAATTCCGGTACCAGGTCTCTGCTTCTTCATAATGGGCCCATGACTCGTATAGTGTTGCCAGGAAATAGTAATCCTCATCCATTTTATAATAACTATACTTGAAGAAATTTTCAAAACAATCATGTGCATAAGGATATTTTTTACTGTTAATGACAGAGTCGCCATATTTCTTAAATGCACTATCATCAAGCCAATAACTGACGGCGAATTTGAACATGACCTCTGCTTCTTCCCATTTCTCCTGTTCGTAAAATATCTTACCCATGTAATGAAATACCAACGGGTTGGTCTTATCAAGAGCGATCACTCTTTTTAATATCCGTTCTGCATTTTTATATTTCTTTTCCTGGTACTCCTGCACACCCCATGTAAAAAAAGCCAGTATATCATCTTTTTGCAGGATAAGGGTATCTACATCACAGAGAAAAAAAGGCATCGGGGAAACAACAACTACCGTTTCCCCAAGGCCCGATTCATTTTCTTTAAAATGATATCCCTTCTTTCTCAGGTCAGCTTCATAAAAAAAAGAATCAGCCCCGGCATATTGCGTGGTGTTCATGTACACATAGCCCAGTCTTTCAAAAGGAAGGTAATGCCGTGAATTGATATCAATGGCTTTGCGGTAGTACTCTTCTGCGAAAAGCCAGTTGCCGGATCTTTCATAGATCGCTCCCAGGTTCGCATTGGTATTCTGTTGATCAGCCTGCAGGCTGTCGGCTACACGTCCTGCCTCTATCCCTTTTTCAAAATTTTTTGTTTCTGCATACAGGCCACACAGATTAGCCCAGGGTATCGACCAGGCAGGAGAAAGCAAACTGGCATTTGTAAAATATTTTTCTGCTTCGGTATATTCTTTTTTTAATTTATACAGGATACCCAGCTCATTATGAATATAAGCTGCCTGGTCTGAAAGGGCCAGTGCCTTCTTTTCTGCAACGAGTGCAATTTCTATTAATTGCTTTTGCCGGGCTTCATTTACTAAAGGGATCTTCAGGCGTGCAGCAACAGCTTCAAAATATAACTGGTTTACGCTGAGTATTTGTGATAAAGGATCATTCGTTTCAGTCAGCTTTAGAGCCAGTTTATACATCACCGGGTATATATCATAGCCGCTGCTCTTGCTGTTATAATACCGGCGCCTTTCCAGTTCAGCAGCATCTCCTTCCAGGTAGAGGTTGATGACCTTCTGGCCTCTTGTATGCAGGGCATCGACAAGGGTTTGTTTAAAAAGATTTAATGCTTCCTTATCCTGCCTTATTAAATTCTCAAGTTGGGTTATTCTTTCGATTTGCACCGTTGAATCCAAAGTGTTTTTTACCTGCCTGATAAAAGCAAATGGTATCTCATCTTTTGATAAAGCATTCAGTTTTTCATAATTGATCAGTTCAAGCCTGTCGTCTTTTTTCAGGGATCCAAAAAAATAATCCTGGTCGGATAAAGCCGGGCTTTCAGGAATTACAGAACGCTGCAAAGAAATTAATTCTTCTTTATTAATGCTGGCCAATTGGAATTGTTGCCTGCCTTCCAGTATCGGGGTTTGTTTAAATTTATTTTCTTTTATGATAAGATCAGTTGTAATACTGGAGTCAACAAATATTTTTATTTCATTTAATGTAACGACATCGTCACCGTTTTTGTCTGCAAGTCCTTTTAAACCATTAATGAGGTAGAAAGAAAATACACCTCTGCCCCCGCCCCAGCGTATATCTTCATTTGATAACTCGTCTGGTTTGCAGGAAGCAATACGAATTTCTTTTTCCCGGGCCGTGCTTAATTCTTTTCCAACAAGGAAGGTGCCCCGGTTATCACTTCCGGCCAGTTTACCCGAATGACAGGCATCTGTAATGATGACCACATTGGCATTCAGGTCTACAGAAAGTGTATGCGCATAATTATTCAGATCCTCGATACGCACGGCATTGTTGATATAGTTATTGATGGGGGTATTGAATGTAAGGAGAAAACCCAGGTTGGCTTTTGTATCCGTTTCTACATCTCCATGACCGGAAAAATAAAAATAGACCAGGTCGGTCTTACCAGCGTTTTCCCTTTTATCTTCTTCGCAGCGGCTTCTCAGCCAATTCAGCGCATTGTAAATAGCTGCGGTCGTGGCATTCGTGTCGATCAATAACCTGATATTTTCCGAAGGGACTGCTCCTCCTGCTTTTGACCGCAGGTAATCTGCAAAAACTTCCGCGTCCCGGTTTGCATAATTTAAATTGATGTTTTGGTTCTCATAATTCGCAATACCGATAACAACAGCATATATATTACCGGTGGTTATTGTCCCGTTATTGCCAGCGGTATTTTGTGCTACCTGCGAAATAACAGGTAGCCAAACAGCCAGTAAAAGAAAAATAAGCAGCCCTTTTTTTATTAGCCTGGTCATTAGCCTAAAGTTAATCTGTTTTATTATTCACCGGATCAATGCTTATGATAATGACAATTATGTCAATACTGAACCTTAACAACATTTGTGCATCGTAAAAAATAATTCAATTAGCTTTCCGGTATTCAGTCTTAACAAAGATATATTGTGGATTTGCCGATTAAAAGTGTATCTTCACCGACGTGATTAAAAGTCCTTCCAACATTCAGTCCTGATCAGTATTAATTCTTACTCTTCGTTCTAGTAATAGTTCATCCTTTCTCTACTCTTTGCTGCGGTCCTTTTTCACAGGTATTTCTATTTTTTTTTATCTAAATTATTGTATTATGAACATGTACGTTTCAAATCTGAGTTTTCACACTTCAGATGATGACTTAAGAAAATTATTTGAGCAGTATGGCGCAGTTTCGTCTGCCAAAGTGATCACAGACAGGGAAACCGGCCGTAGCCGTGGTTTCGGGTTCGTTGAGATGGGAGGAGATACGGAAGCAAAAGAAGCCATCAAAGGACTAAACAACAAAGAAGTTGAAGGGAGAGCCATGTCTGTATCTGTTGCCAAGGAAAAAAGTCCCAGGGCAGATAATAAGAGATGGTAATAGGCTGAAAGCTTTTTTATAAATACATCCAAGCAGGTTCAACGGGATCATCAGTAGATCAGGTTGAATAAATGTCACATTTTAAGTAATGCAGATCATTCTGTCTGCATTTAATCCTTTTATTCATATGCCAACCATTTTAGAGATCGCTAATGCGGACAGGAATCTTTCTTCTTTGATAAAAGGACTGAAGGCGACCAATTTGGAAGAGACCTTAAGTGGTATCGGGCCTTTTACGATCCTGGCTCCTGTTAACCTGGCATTCGGAAATCTTAATGCACCGGAATCATTTGACAACCTTGTTGACCAAAGCAAAAAGAACAGCAGGCTTTCTGATATATTGACTTTTCATGTTATTACAGGAAAGAAATTAGTAAAAGATCTCAGGGACGGACAAAAATTACCAACAGTTAATGGCAAGGAAGTAGCTGTAACGGTAAAAGATGGTGAAGTGAGGATCAACGGTGCCAAGATACTTGCCAAAGACCGGCAAGGTTCCAATGGGGTCGTTCATTCGATCGATGCTGTTTACCTTCCTTTATGATCAGGGGGTCGTCTCATCATTCGTAGTATTTTAAAAGTGACTAATGAAAAAAGATACAATTTTTCAGTTCGTGTGTTTTATAACAAACCTTGGGCTGGATGAATTTGCACCGAAATGGGAACAGTATGCCAAAAGATTGCATATAAAAAAAGCAGAACCTGCGCTGCAACAACAAGTACCGGGGACAAAATCAAGGTTCCGGTATATATCCCGGCACGAATGGCCCAACCAGGATTTCCAATTTTCATTCATGGATGAACGGAAATCAGAACATTTCCCCGAACATAATGTCAAGGTTGTACAAACAGGTGGTTATGTATCATTGCACGTTGAAAAAAGAAGCCATGAAGAAGATGCTGATCTCAAACTCATCGCTTTTATAAGTCATAACGAAGTGGATGTTGAATTTTACCGTAAGCTGCCTTTATATCATCACCTGAATATTTACCAGGCATTTTATGAAAGCTGTTCCTTTGGATATGTGATGGAATTCTTACTTGCTGAAAAAGATGCCGATGATCTGCTTCTCCAGTTGAAACAAAGACCCGGTGTTGAAACAGGTATCTACCGGGAATGTTTTGTGCCCCATGTATAAATGCCGGTGTTTGTTGCTTGTAAGCGGGATTGTATTTTTGCTATAATGGATAAACCGATCCGGATAACCTTTCTGCTCATTGCTCTTGTTCAGGGTCTTCATTCCATTGAGGAATACATTGGAAAATTATGGGAAGTATACCCGCCTGCCACCTATATCTGTGGTCTTGTTTCCCAGGATCTTGAATACGGGTTCATCATTATCAATATAAGCCTGTTCGTTGTGCTGATGTCGATCTGGTTGGCGACATTCAGCAAAAATTTTTCAGTAAAACCGCTTTTATGGCTATGGACCATTCTTGAACTTATTAACGGGGCAGGACATTGTATATGGGCAATTATAGAACGTTCATATGTTCCGGGCCTGGCCACCGCCCCGGTTCTTTTTATTCTTGCATTAATTATGGTGAAGCTGTTAACAAGACCTGTTAACAGGACTTCCGGTTAAACAAAGTTATTGTTACTTTTAATTCATTAATTCTTTCAATACTTGCCGGCATCCTTCATCGAGTGCATTTTCCACAGCCGTATCGATCTTTCCGTCATACTTTCCATTTATTCTTGGTTGCAAACGGATTGATGCATCAGACAGCTTTAGCAGGGTTTGAGCAACTTCAATATTAAATGATGATGATACATTGGGATCTGCATTTTTAATAGCTTTCAGCAAACCACCTACTTTGCTGGCTGATTTAATTTTAATCAAGTCACTTGCTAAAGTGTAATCACAGTTATATTTCCTTGCTTCCTCTTCTGATGCAATAGCAACAGCATCTATACTACCAACCTTCAATGAGTTTACCATATGTCTTTGCAAATCGGCTGCCTGTACCTGGTCATCTCCTTTAGGCTCATATACGCCGATCCGGATCCCCGATTTTTGTTTTTTACCGTCGGCATTTGTTGTTGGGATTTTTGTTACATCGCTCTTGGTCGCTTCCTGATTGCTATACTGATTTATCATTTCGTTCATATCAAATTTATCCTGCAGGTCTGCTTCATTCATAGTTTGCTTATACCCCGGGGGTATCTCAAAAAGCATTGAATCTAGTTTTGCATTAGAAAATTCCAGTGTTTCAAGTGAGGTTGAAAATTCGCTGGTCCGTGCTCCTTGATTACCCATGATAATCGTTCTTGTTTCTGTCAGGGGAAAACCCAACTTCCCTTTTCCGCTACGATGGGTTACAAACTTATCCTGGCAATCCGGCTTTTCAGCCGGAGCCATCGGTGACCTGGCAGGGCGGTAATTTACCGGGCAATTGAACTGCGGCAGATCAATATACCAGCCATCTGTTTTAATAATGATACTATCCTTCATGGAACAGGCATCCGGTGAAGGTTTTATTTTTTGAGAGGTCCAGACATGCCTGGCGGTAAAACCATTCATTTTTTTCCGTTCTCCGGTGTCGGTTATATTGTACCACATATTAATAACTCCCCCCGTCTTCGGGTTTGATTTTGCAGCAACAGGTTTATCCTTTGGAGGGGTAACAGGTTTCATATCCTCATCGATTACTTCTTCTGTTTCTTTTGAAAAAGGTTCAATGAAATAAAGTTTCTTTTTATCATTGATCTTGATGGTGCGCTGCAGGTCGCACTGCTCAATGGTTGTTGGTTGAGTTGGCATCCCCATCGCACTACTGCCGGGTTCAGTCCTTTTACGCATTCCCTTTACATAAACGGTGGATTCCGTCTTCATGCTCATCATACTGTTTTGCTGGCGGATCTTATACTGCTGTGCATGGGCATCATTCCCGGCGGATAATACAACAATCAAAATAGCGGCGACAAAGAAAACAGACTTTCTCATATTTTTGGCTTTGTAGTAAAGTTAAATATTTATTGATATTCCGGGCAGGACGGCCTTTTTTTATTACATGATGGTGTATGTAATATTATTGATGACCCGGGTAATGGGTCCGGACTTTAAACCACCGCGGTACCGGTCATAGGATGGAAACCAGATATATTCAAAGCTCCCGATGCTCTTTAGTTTTCCGATACTGGCTTTTTCATCGAACGTGGAATAATAAGAGATGGAGATGTTATTGACCGATTTTAATTTCCCCCTGAATGCCTCATTTTCAAACGAAGAATAATAACTGAATAGAACATTGCCGGCGAATTTTATTTTTCCTTTATAGGCCGCATCTTCATAATTATCATAATAGTCAACGGGAATACGGCCAATGGTCTTTAGCTTACCGATCTTTGATGCTGTTTCGTACTTATCATAATAGGTGAATGTACAGGTGCCAATGCTTTTTACTTTGCCCCTGAAGACAGAGTCATATTCCTGTCCGAAATATTCCACTCTTCCTAAATAGGGCTGCAACTTCCGCGGATCATAATAATATCTTCCGGGCCCGGGGTCGGTTCCCCATTCCTGTACTTTTCCATCCCCCGATATTCTTAGAATGATGTCCTGGTCTGTACGAAAAGAAAAGAAAGACAGTGTTGCTCCCCCGGAAAAAGTTACATGGGTTAATTCCTGGGAATAGGCACCTGCTGCAATAAACAGCAACGATGTCAATAAGGCGATCTTCCTCATACATTTTTAAAAGAGGATAAAGTTATCCAATTAATTGATAGGAACTTCCTCCGCTTAAAGACCGGGGAATTAATTGCCGGAAACAGACCTGTTGCGATACTTAAGCAGCTTCCACTTTTCAAATCTGTGAATGATGTAACTCTTTTGCAAAGTAATGTAACACTAACGGGATCAGGCCGGGGCATCTTTGCAATATTATCTTAATCAGCATTATACCCCGGCTGGCATATTAATTGTATTAGTCGTAAAAAAACCCATTGGTTTAAATTACAAAAAAATCATTATGAAACAGGTAACAATATTTCTAGTTGGCTTATTAGCCACTTTATCAGTTCAGGCACAAACAACTTTATCATCCCCGGTGCGGCGTAATATGAATGCTGTAAATATTACTGTTAACGGCAATAAAAACCTGCAAATAACCGTCGACGGCAAAGACTACCTTCTTAATACCAACATTGCAAATGACACTAAAACGAGCATTGCGATCAGCGACCTGGAAAGCGGTCAGCATACCTTCCAGGTTACCCGTACAGGACAAAACAATCGTTCAGAAAAGATTTCTACCATATTTACCCTGCGCCGCAGGTATGACATGGTGATCAATGTGAATGCAAACGGGAGCCTGGAATTAATTGAAAAATTGAGATCATGGAATTATGGTAATAACCAGAATCAGGCTATGAATAGTGCTGCTTTCACACAATTATTAAATAATGTAAAATACCAGCGGACAACTACCGGGAAAAGAAGTGTAATAACCAATGCATTCAACGAACCGAATAATTATTTTTCCAGCTCACAGGTAGTGCAGCTACTTCAACAGGTAAATGGGGAAGCTTACAGGCTTGAACTGGCAAAATTATCATACCGTACTGTTACAGACCGAAACAATTTTACCCAGGTATCCAACCTGCTTTACAACCAGGCCAGCAGGAATGAATTAGATGCTTTTACGAATAATTATTATGAACAGGATAATTCGACAACTTCTATGTCCGATGCAAACTTTAATGTTTTATACGAAAGTATCCGGCAGCAATATCCCGTTAGTACTCAAATGACTTCACTGACCAATGCATTTAATACCAGCAATAACTATTTTACCGCTGACCAGGCAAGCCGACTGATCCAGATAGTCCCCACTGAAAGTAACAGGCTCCAGTTGGCAAAATCATCCTACCGGAGTATTGTGGACAGAGATAATTTTTACCAGGTATATGAACTGCTCAAAAACCAGTCAAGCAGGAATGAATTGGAGAACTATGTAAACAATTACCAGGAAGGTGGCTACCAGGGAGGCGGCGGTAATACCGGTATTCCGATGTCTGATGCCAATTTTAATAGTTTATACCAAACTATCCAGCAACAATGGCCTGTAAGTGCCCAGATGAGTTCACTGACCAATGCATTTAATAATACCAATAACTATTTTACTACTTACCAGGCAAGCCGCTTAATTCAGTTGGTTGTCGCTGAAAATAACAGGTTGCAATTGGCCAAATTATCCTATCGCAGTATAACCGACCCGGCTAATTTCAGCCAGGTTTATAGTTTGCTCAACACACAGGCCAGCAAAAACGAACTGTCAGCTTATGTAAATAATAATCCAGGCGGAGGCACCGGTTATAAAGTGGCAATGTCTGATGCCAATTTTAATATCCTTTATCAAAACATTCAAATGCAATTTTTGCCAGGCGGAAAATACACCTCGCTTACCAATACATTTAATAATAGCAGTTATTATTTTACCTCGGCGCAGGCAAGACAATTAATTGAATTGGTGTCCCTGGAAAGCAACAGGGTGCAATTAGCGAAATTGTCCTATCGCAATATCACTGACCGGAACAATTTCACCCAACTGTATGATCTGTTCTACAGCCAGTCAAGTAAGGATGAATTACAGGCTTATGTAAATGCTTACGTCGATTAATTCACCAATTGTTGTTGAAATTTCATTTATTAAGGCCCGTGGAGTCAATTCCCGGGCCTTAATAATTAAAAAATATTTCCGTTGCCCCGTATCCAAACCTGTGATGATATTGGTTCACGAAAGATTTCACTTCTTTCTTCAACCGCAGGATATCGTGTATCTCATCCCGCAGTTTGCCCTCTCCCACCCCATGTATCACAATTAATGAATGCTGGTGATGGGCGATAGCGAGATCAAAATATTTTTCAAATGTTTTTAACTGCTGGCTGATTATTTCATAGTTGCTGAGATGCTTCCAGTCATCCGTTAGTTTTTCGATATGCAGGTCAATAACGGTGCGGGCCGGCTCCATATGCTGTTTTGCTTTAGCAGCATCATATACCCGCTGTTTATATTTGATCGCATCACTTAACTCCACTTTGTCTTCAATGATCTTATCCGGGTATTTTTCAAATAATAACTGGGAAAATGTGGCCTGGTCCTTTTCCTGTAATTTCCTGATTTTTGCAAAGAGCTGCTTGGGCTTCAGCCTTACGATGGTTTCAAAATGATCCGCTTTCTGTTTATCAGGGTCCAATAAGGAAAATTCAAAATCAAAGGAAGGACTATCGTTCAGGTCGGCCATGGCAATATCATGCAGGTAAAAATTTTCAAACGGACTGATCTTGTTCTTCAGTTCAAAATCAGGTTTGCCGAAGAAATGTTGCTTATAAATAAACTGATAGGCAGTTTCAGTTCTGTTTGCCAGGTGCAGTTTTAGATGATCCACGATTACATCGCCATCCCGATGGCTATCGGGATCATCGGTGATCATTACGGGTAAAATAGTAAGCCATACTCCATCTTCCACTCTTGCTTCCCTGGCCTGCTTTTCTTTTCTCACATCATCCACAAACTGTTTTTCTTTCTTTACCGGGAACAATTTCTTTTCTGAGAACCTTTTGAAATAAGGAAAATCAACCTGGTCCATGTAAACCGGGAACTTCACGCCCTGCACATCCACCAGCATCATCTCGTTATTGATGATGTCGATCACTTCCCCTTCTTCATTGGAGTGAAGGATCAAAACCTTATCACCGACCTGGTACTTCATAGTGCAAAGGTAGTTCATGGCCAGTGGTTCATAGCCGAAGCAAACCATGAGTCATGGATTCATGAACTATGAGCTATAAGTTATGAACTTCCTTTCGCCAGTTTGCTGTTTTTATAACTATAGAGGAAATAGATCGTCAAACCAACGACAAGCCAGATGAGGAAACGCATCCAGACTTTGTGTGTCTCCTGTGACATCAGGTAGAGACAACTAAGCAAACCAAGCACGGGTATCAATGAAAATTTTTTAATGAACGAAGCAATGGTTATGATCAATGCCACCAGCCAGAAAACAGCCATGGGCCAGGTATCCTTTGTCCAGATATCTTCTTTAAAATGAGAGGGCACTTGTGTCACGATCAATATAATAGCGGCAATGAATAATAGAGGAATGATAAATTGTCCGTTTACATACGGCACTTTAAACTTACTTGCCGGCTTTTCTTTTCGCTGATTCAAAACAAGGATGCCGCCACAAACTAATACAAAGGCAAACAATGTTCCGATACTTGTCAGGGATAATACTTCATTGAGGTTTAAGAATAATGCAGGAACAGCCACCACAAAACCGGTAAGGACAGTAGAAAATGACGGGGTGCCGTATTTGGGATGTATCCGGGAAAATATCTTTGGCAACAATCCATCGCGGCTCATACTCATCCATATCCTTGGCTGTCCTAACTGGAAAACCAATAATACGCTTGCCGTCGCGATAATAGCACTTACTGCTACGATACCTCCGATAAATTTCAATCCTCTTGAATCAAATACCATTGCCAATGGATCGCCTACGTTCAGTTTGGTATAACTAACCATCCCCGTCAATACCAATGCTAATAAAACATAGATCACCGTACAGATAATGAGCGAATAGATCATTCCTCTTGGCAGGTCTCTTTGCGGATTCTTACACTCCTCCGCCGTAGTGGATATTGCATCAAAGCCTATATATGCAAAGAATACCGCCGACACTCCTTTCATAATGCCGCCAAATCCCGTTGGGGTAAATGGCGACCAGTTGCCCGGATTTACATAATAAGCACCGAGAACGATGACTAAAAAGATGACGGCCAGTTTTATGATCACCATGATATTGGCAGCGGAACGTGATTCTTTGATACCAACAAAAACGATATAAGTGATCAAAACAACGATCAATACGGCAGGCAGGTCCATAATTAAACGGAAGCCGAAGATCTGTGGCGCATTTGTCCAGGCAGACACCTGGTCGGTAGTGCCGGCCACAAATCCATGTTTGGCAGTCAGGTAATCCATCGTCAGCCAATCCGGGATATGCATTCCGGCCTTACTCATCAGGTTGGTAAAATAATCGCTCCATGAAATGGCGACGGCAATATTACCGATGGCATATTCCATTAACAGATCCCAGCCGATGATCCATGCGATCAATTCACCAAAGGCAACATAAGAATAAGTATAGGCACTTCCTGAAACCGGAACTGTCGAAGCAAATTCAGCATAACACAGAGCCGCAAAGCCACAGGCAATAGCCGTAAAAATAAAAAGGAAGACTACACCCGGCCCGCCGTTTGAGGCCGCCGAGCCAATACCACTAAAGATGCCGGCACCGATGACAGCAGCTATTCCAAAAAAAGTGAGGTCTCGGACACCTAAGACTTTTTTTAACCCGATGGAATGGCTGTCTCCAAGACCTGCTTCTGCATCACTAAGAATTTTTGAAATAGATTTTTTCCGGAAAAGTTGACTGGCCATGAGCAGTTGGTTTTGATTATTCAAATTAGGGAAAAATATGATTTGGCCG
>DATHDV010000210.1:0-25889 GCA_035318845.1 Chitinophagaceae bacterium | reverse complement strand
GTATTTCCGTAGTACCCTTCTCCAGATCCACCGAATAGTCTTTCAAAAAAACGTATAATCTTTCCTATAAGTCCGCCGGGTTTTGCGGTCAGTCCGGCTGGGTCATTTAAAAATATAGGATCATTTTTTGCAAATTGGTAGCCACTTCCTGAAACATCTAATTCTGATAAAAGATCCACTCCCCTAAATCTTCCTATCTGTTGATCATATCCTCTAAAAAATGTTGAATAAAGATTAAGAGATTCCTCCCATTCATCACCTCCATTAAATTTATTACTGTTGTCAGGTGATCCAAAGTTCAGGGCATTGCAGCTGATCGATTGCATTTCTAATCCAAACGGGTGATATGACGCTTCTTGTAATAATGGTCCGCGGATATGAGTCACCTGCAAATTGTCAAAGATTACGTCAATGTTCGTTGTTTCGTTGCTTACGTAAACATATAGATAGCCATCTTTTGTTATAGGTAGATCGGATTGCGTGTGTACTGTGAAAGTACCCATTGTTCCTACCTGATCAAAACCGCTGCAAGAAGAAACAAAATTGAATTGCTCATCAAAAAAAATCCAGTTTACAAATGCTTTAGGCCTTGAAGTGTTATAAGATTGGGTGCTCAGGAAATTATAGAGCCCTGTATTAAACGCATTGCCGCCACTCAGGCCGGATGAAGTATATTTTCCACCGCTTGCAGCTGCTACACTATTATTTAGGACATCTAGAATTTCATACGTTGCACTTACTGTTGTACCGGGTGAGGATTTACTAGCCCACCAACTGCTTACACGCAAATTAAATTTATCTCCCGCCATTACTCTCAGCACCATACCTGTTCCCACCTTCACGCCGTTACCATTCAATTGTTGAATGTAATCATTGGGACTTGTGTACGTATCAGTGGGATAACCGCTCACCGCACTTTTATTTACTCTTCCTGAATCCACTTTACTGTAATATAACCTCTCTGTTGAAAGTTGTGCTGTTTCAAGACTGGCAGGTGGATAAGCATCAGTTTTTTGCTCCTCAGTTAATACTGTTCTGATATTTCCTAAATGGTCTTTTAAAAAATAATCATAGAAAAACTTAGAGCTATCCACGTTGTAACGGATTCTGCCTTCTTCATAAAGGACATATTGAGCAGTATCATTTTTATAGACAAAGCCGTTAATGTATATATAAGTATTGGTAACCAATGAACCGGAGCTATAATCATCTACTTTTTTGCTCAACATCGCACCTGAAGCATCATAATAATAATGAACTATCGCTTTGTTTAAAAAGCTGATCGAATCCGGCATATTGAATAAATTGTAAACCGAACCATTACCACCACTTGTTGTGTGATTATGCCGGGGCAGGTCTTTTACAATATTTCCGTTAGCATCATAAGCGTAATAATCGCCTATATGCACAGTATCTGATGTAGCTACAGTATCCGTAAAATCTCCCATCCCACTAAAACGCCCTGCACCTTCGGTAATTTTTTGCAGTTGATTGGTGTTGGCAAAATATTGGTAAGTGAGAGAGTCAAAAGTAACAGGTCCTCCTATATTCCATCCACGTTGCTTCATGGTAAGAATATTTCCATTAGCGTCGTAAGTAAGACCACTAGTAGTAAAGTCCATTATATTGTTTGCCCATTGACCCGGATCATGCTGGGAGTATTCAGCAGTAGTTAAACGATTTGCATTATCGTAAGTATATCCATAAGCTCTTTCAACTCCATCACCCGCTTTTTTCCATTTTGATCCGGCGATAGCGCCATTATACTGATTGTTGGTAAATCCCCAGTCATAAGATAATGTTTCACCAAAGTAGGCTGAGGTGCTGCCAGCGGTGTCAACAAATCCTTTGTTGATTGAACATAACCAGCCACGAATATTGTATTGATAATTCTGGGAAGTAATGTTGTCTCCCAGTGTATCAACTTTCATTTGTCCAAGCTGGTTATAAGCTATACGGCTTACCGTTTTATCGCTAGTGCTATCAATATTTTTTATGATGGATAATACTCTTCCCATTGGGTCATAACTGTATTTTGTAAGCAGTGTATGTGTTTGTGCATTAGTGCCACTTTTTTGATGGTATAAATGAGTCCGCAAATTGAGACCTGCAAAACTATACTGCACAGTGAGGACATCTGTGCCGCCGCTATAGTTAGTTTGTTTTACCTGGATAGCTCTTCCAAATTCGTCATAGATAGCAAGCGTATATAAATAAGTGCTTGTACCGAAAATCAATTTTTTTGATCCCGTGGCTGCTCCTCGGATTCGACTACTTGCTGTAATTTGCTGTGCATACAAAGGAGAACTGTTGTAACTTGTTATAAAATTAACGCTATTGATATTTGATGTGACCAGTGTACTATTAAGCGGAGTGCCCGATGTCCAACTGTAATCATCAAAGTAATCCTCAGTCATTATTGTGTAGGTACCGGAGAGAGTGGGATAATCAGAACTTCGTGCTGCCTGGGCCCATACACTATCTTTACTCAATGTAGTTGTAATGACCCCCGATCTATAGGGTCTACTTTGCCCGTCATATTTTATGAATGTCCATTGATTAGTCTGCCGCAGATTTGAATCCTGTGTCATTACAACACGATCCAACAGATCATAAGCAATATAACTTTTCCCTCTGCCCGGAATTCTTTTCATTATTACTCTGCCACGATCATCATAATAATATGCATAACAAAGACCGGTATTAATAGCTCCAGAACCATAGGTTAAGTCCCAATTGATGGAACTTTTATTTAATGAGTCAACAGCTTTGGGAGGAACGACCATCCTCAAATTATTCATTTCATCATATATATAATATGTGCAAAGCCACCCGGTATGTCCGGTCGATGGCGAACTGGCAATTTGTCGCTTTGCCAGTACAGTTCTTCCTAATTCATCGGAATAGCTAATAGTTTTTATTCCTCTTTCATCTGTCACTTCTTGAACTAAAAGACTGCCTGCCTGGTAAGTTCCAGCGGTGGTCGGCACATCATCTTCGCCGGTAATTGCAATCGTCCATAAGCGAACACTGTCAGAAATTGCATTTGCCCTTTGACTAAAGCTAATACCTCTGTCTGCCCCTGTCCAGCTATTGCCTTGAGCAGTAACTTTTGTCAGTCGCTGTAAGGGAGAGGCGTCAAATATTTTTTGGCTATAGAAAATTTGTTCATTCGGAAACTCTCCCGTGTAAAATATGGAATCATATTTCAGCGCAGTGTCTTTAAATACTCCGGGAGTACCACCAAAAATTGACTTGTGAGCATAAGGAAGATATTGAATATTTTGTCTGTTGAATTCATCAAACAGATAAGGAATGACATAATCGTATTTTAAAGGAGAAGCTTGTTTGATAACAGTCTGCAATGGCCTGCCTAGCTTACTATAGTATAGAGTTGTAGCTGCTACGCTATCTATAGAGGCAGTGATCTTTACCAAAGAGGAATCGGTTATCGGTATCACTGGAGTGAGTGTGCGAGTATAGTAGATGGATGGTTCGTGAATGTATGTAGGAAGCGGTCTTGCTGTGGCACTTGAAGGTCCTGTAGCAGTTGTAGGTACATTTGATTGAGCATGCAACTTGCTACAAAAAAGACTTGCCGAAAAAGCAATCAAAATATGTTTTCTCATACGAGTATTAAGTTTTGTAGTTTGTGTTAAATGTTTTCCATAATATCTTTGCACCTGTTTATTGAATCATTGATATATTATTGGAAATGAGACATTAGCATAATCATATCGTTTGAGAATGTTCTTATTCCTGTCACGGATCAGTTTTACCCGGTTCAGCCCATCGTATTCCGTATAAACAATTGTATTGTTTGCATCGGCGGTGGAGCTAACACCAATAAGAGGAGCGTAAGTATAACTCATCATGTTGGCATCTTTTGGATGAAGCCTTAACTCATCAATCACACCGCTTCCACTAATAGTTATGCTTGAAATACTTGTGAGAGTTACAGGATATAAGTTCCACCCGTTTTGTTGTGTTATATAACTGCTAAGAGAAGTCCCGTTCACACTTACCGATGCTGATGATTTAGCCCAAAGAGTAACTATATAGGTCTGTGAACTATTTAGTGAAGACTTGGTAATATTCCCGTTGGAAAGATTGTAACCTTTTGTTCCGGTTATAGCTGCTGTATCGCGAGTTGAACTTCCAATAGTCCAGCCACCGGTCCCAGTTGATTCAAAGCTTGTATGCGCCACATCACTGTTGGTGGCATTGGAGATTTTTGCAATCGTATACATTTGGTCATAATCAAGTATTACTGAAATACTCTGGCCTGTGATCGTATTTTTTACTTCAGTAGGGTTTCCTTTACTATCATAATTTGGAACACAAGTTTGTGATTTGAAATAAGTGTAGTTACGGTTGAGTTTACTCCCATCAAAACTTCCTATTGTACTTTCCAAAATTGGCTTACTACTTTGTAGGGAAAATACAGTATCAGGTTTAATATATCCTCCGCTTAGTTGCTTGAATCTTGTAATGGTTCCGGAAATGATCCTTGGATTGGAATCACCAGTGATCCAGTTCTCAGAAGCAACAGGAATGGAAATTATCGAACTGTCCCTTAATGTTCCGATGGCTCCGCCGATTGTGTAATTGTAGGGATAATAAATTCTATTTTCCAATGATAAACCTCTTGTCCGGTCATAGCTGCTCGTAACTTTAGTGAGATTGTAGCAGGTATCATAAGTAAAGTCTTTAGTAGTAATATTCTTCGAGCCGTCACTTTGAAACAACGTATCTATTATAGATGTTTGATAAATTCTCCCTCCGCTTACATAGTATTCTTGCCCGATATAAGTTCTTGTTTTCGGTGTCGAAGGATTATTCGGGTCTCCATTATAAACAGTATAGGTGTGACCAAGCTTCAATGATTTAAAATTGCTATTGTTATAATCAACAGTATCGTAACTAAATGCAGTAACTGTTCTTCGAACAAGATTGCCAGAGCTGTCATACACAGAAATTTTCTTTGGCAAACCTAGCCCCCAATCTCTTAGATCATTTGGTGTATACGGAAAAGTTGCAGTGAAAATATTCGAATTGATATCCTTGAGATCTGTGTATTCATATACAGTTTTTCCAAGATTATGTGTTGCGCTCCCTCGATATACTTCCACTCTGCTATACCCAACAGGGCTGCCCTGGGCATAATTCAAATTACTTACTGGTTCGCTGCTGACAACATTGTAAGTTGTTTTTGTTGTTCCACCATTATTAACCGTCTCTCCGTAATAGTAATCATATTTAGGAATGTCCCCGAAAAATCCAGAGCTTTTTCCGTCAGCAGTAATATATTTTATTTCTGTTGCGGCTGTTGCTGGATCCGTACTTGTGTTTTTGAAAGTTACTCTTTTTACCCTTATTCCACCTGCAGCCATTGCAGTTTGAGTGGTATCTGCAAGTCGATTCTCCCAACTAATGTTGATAGGAAAACTTCCCGTGATTGTTGTGCCCGATGGCGGCGAAGCATCTAAACGATAATTGCCGTTCGCAATATTGAAGGTCCATTGTTTCATGCCAAGGTAGAACAGATCATACAGTGAAATGGTATCGGCTAAATATGTTACCGAACCGTCAGAACTTTTAAGGTTCAAAATGAAATTGCCTGTTCCACTAATTGGTGCAGAGCCTGATCGCGAGACAGAAGTATCTAATGTAAATGTCAGTTGTTCTCTTGTATTAAAGATCTGACTTAATGTCATTGATGTTTGAGTGGATGAGGTCGGGCTAATACTGGCAAAATGGGCATCTTTTGTGTAAGGCAAATGCTTGTTCAATTCATACTCATAAGCAATCCATCCTCCACCGGGTAAATAAAAACTATTAAGTGAATTAGCAATGGCGGAATCACCGTTGGCGGTTCGGTTCGCTCCCCAAGTATAGCCATTAACGTTGGGGATTAAGATGGTATTATTAACCCCATTATAAAATCCCCAATGGTCTCTTTTATTATCATAGTTAGCTTCTGCGAAGCTTTCTAATGCCGGAAACTGAGGAGTGTTATACAAAAATGTGTAGCCATCTTTATACTCTGTCTTAGTAAAAGGAATAATGCCGGTCAACATCAACCTAGTTGTTCCACTAGTTGTTGTGTAAGTAAGGCTATCTCCATATCTGAAAGCGGTATCACTGACTTTGATATTTGAGAGTGCATAATCGCCGCCATTATAAATATATGAGTTACTATAATTAAAAGATACAGTTGTTTTATCCGGGAAATTAATGGAAGATATTTTGGTAAAAATTGTTGAGTCATTACCAGTTGGAGTATAGGTGACCGTTCTTTGTTCGTCTGAGGTTCGTACAAATGTCACTTGCGGAAAACCAAATGGAAAATTTACAAAATGTGTAATATAGTTTAGCTTTATTGTATCTGTATTAAAGGAAGAAATGATCCGGCTTAAATACCACGCAGAATTATATGTTCCGGAAAATCCCGTATTATAAAAACTGCCGACTGAGCTACTGTTTGCAGTTACTGTGGTTGATTCAATATCATTAAAGTCATATTTCACTCCATCTTCTGTGATAATTCTAAAAGAGGTCAATAAACTACTACTGGTAGAAGCGATTACTTTTATTTTTGAAGAAGGAACAACGGTTATCTGTCCATTTTTTCCAATGAAAAATTCCCCACTTCTTCCATTAAAGTTGAATTGAAATACATCTTGTTGAGAATCCAGGCTATCATAATAATATTTATCTCCATTGCTTCTGAAATCTGTAGGAATGGATGAAGCATACATATATCCATATGTCGGCACATCATCCGGTAATCCTCTTACGATTCTAATAATTTGTCCTCCAGCATCTAAAATCCAATTTAATCCAATTGTTGAAGGGGCCTCTGCAACTTTTGTTCCTCCAGCGAAATAGTTAATTGATATTCCCAGAGAAAGGCCATTGGCAGAACTGCTATACGAATAAACCGGAACAGAGACAGCGGGAGTTCCGGTAAAGAAATTAACAGGAAAGCTACTTGCTTTACTTGCTTCTCCTGTAGTTGGAGAAAGGGGAGCCGAGTTTTCCAAGTTAGGAGTGATTTGATTAAATGCAATCACTCCATTCAAAAGCAGAAAGAAGATCAAATAAATCTTTTTCATGGTCATGAATTCTTTTTTTAAAAATTGTAACATGTTCGAAAAATTATTGGCTGTGTCCTTGGTATCTGTTGATAGCTCAAAAAATCCCATAGTAGTTGCAATTTTGTTTTCTTGAAAAATTTACTTTTTACATCTGCTACTTTGCTTATTCCAACCAGCCCACTGTGTTGCCATTCATTAAATTGTTGCAATTGTACTATGCTATTGAATGCTGTCTTATAGTTAAGCTCATATCCACCACTTACCCAAAAGCTTTTTTTCAAGTGCCAGTCAATGAAGCTTCGAAGTCCTGCCCCTTCTTGTGTCAGTTTCAAATTGTCCCAGCCATGCCCAAGACCAAGTTTATAGGATGCCCCAACACCGATAATTGATCGATCATTTAGCTTATATCCAATTGATAATGCTAAATCACTTGTTGCAGGAAAATAATAACTGCTTTTTTGTGTTTGGATGTTTGTGCCAAATTCAAGACGTTTTAAAAAAGATTTTGTCTTTTGATTATTCGGTTTGAAATTGGGAATATCATCATCGCTGCTATTGCCTCCTGATTTAAGAATTTTGTTTTGCAAATCTTTTAATTGTGCTTGCGCTTGTTGAAGGCTTTGAGTGAATGCAGCTTGGGCATTGGGGCCGCCATATTTAATCTGCATTTGAATCAAATAGTTTATTTGTGTTCTTGTTTGTAATCCAGCAAGACTGGCTGTATAGTTAGGATCATTCTGACCGCCCGGCATTCGGAACAATGAAGCCAGCATACTATTCTTCTGCATAAAGTCCTGGAATAATTTTGTTTTGGACAATAACTCCAAAGCTTTCTTCTCGATCTTCTTCGGGTCTTTTAAAACTTCTCTATACTCTTTTATCTGTGCGGCATAATAATAAACCTGTTTGTTTATTTGTTTCAATTGTTTAACCATGCCCAGCTTTTCTAACTGTTGTTTCAATAGTTCTCTTCTTTGCTTAATGAACTTCTTAATCTCTTCGGTCTTCTGAAACTTATCCTGCAATGAAGTTGTCTTTGCCAGCGCATCCTTCACTTTGCCACCAACACCGTTTTGATCCAGGAATTTGAGTGATGTTGTAAGGGAGTCAAGTTTTGGCAAATAAGTCCTCCCCTTACTCACAATAGCCGGATTCTTCAAATTGTTTTTAACTGAAGCATATTTGTCTTTCAATTCGGAGAGCTTCATCTTTGCAGCAACAGAGTCTTTTGTAGATAATAGTTTGCGATAGATTTTTTCTTCCTGGCCTTGCATCTTATTCAGCACCTTCATGCTTTTTGCCACTAACTTATCTTCCAGCTTTTCAGCTTTCTTGCCTATTGAAGCAGCAAATTTTTGAGGGTCAAGTTTATTGAGAATCGAATCAATCTTTGATTGTGATTGTGCAGATGAGAAAAGGAAGAAAAAAGCAATAAGAGAGAATGCTGCTCTGGTATTAGCTGGTGGTATTAAAAGCACCCTGATTATAACTATAACCTTCCTCATACTTTGCAGTTGAGTTGTTAATGCTAATCAGTGCCTTTGTGTGAGGTTATTTCTTAGGGGAGAGGATAAGGTGAATTGATAATGGTAATCTAAAGCTGAAACAATTATTTTAATTCAGCAAATGATTTTGATCATTTGGACTTTTGGAGCATTTGGCAAACTATAATAATAATTGAAAACCAATATTCTATGTTGAAAATTATTTTTGTGTGGTTGATTTTTTCGTACAAACAATTATTGCGGATCGAACAAGCCCAGCTCATTATTTTCCTCGGCCGGCTTTTGATACCTGTCAAATATGCTTTTCTCCACCACTACTCTTTCCTTACCATATTTCTTCCATGAAAGCTCAATCACTTTTTCTTTTAATGGATCTGTAGTGATTTGAAGTGGTAATGTTGTTGCACTGAATGGCACTGATGGAGCTCCATCAATCATTAGCTTTAAATACATTGAATATCGGGGAGATTTATTAAATCATCTTTATTAAATACAGGGTAAAACTCTTTTGCCAAATGCCCGGCATCGATAGCACCAATCCGGAAAGAGAAATGCGACTCTCCCTGCCTGCGTCCAATCTGCCCCTATCTGCCCCCTATCTGCGTCCTACCAGGTTCCCCCGGGTTCCCCTTTTTTCCCATTATGTTAAATTCAAAAACATTACTTAGTACTTACATCTTATAAACTAAAACTTTCGATAAGAATCACTTAACACCATTTCCGTTCCCTGCGAGTCCTTGCGAGTCCCTGCATGTCCCTCCAAATCCCTGGAAGTCCTTTTGAGTCCTTCTGAGTCCCTACGAGTCCTTACAAGTCCCTAAACGGAAAGTAGGGTTTTGCAGCAACGTAATCTTGTGTCTGGGTTCAAAGAAAATAGTTGCAACGAACAGGATGATCACCTGGCTTTCTGCAAACCTTATTTTATAACTTCTTCGGTCCGCCATCTGGCAGATTGGAGGCAAAAACAAAAAAAATGGCAAAACAAAAAGGGATCATTAAAATAGATGGTACTATCGGTGATATTACCTTCTACAAAACCGAAGACGGATTTCTGGCGAAAGAGAATTCTCCGGTAACTGCCGCGAGGATCGCTTCAGATCCGGCTTTTCAAAGAACAAGGGAGAACAACTCAGAATTTGGCAGAGCAGGAAAAGCAAGTAAAGTGCTTCGTAATGCGATCCGCTCTCTTTTGTTGAATGCAAAAGATGCAAAAGTTACTGGTCGACTCACGGCCGAAATGATGAAGGTCATTAAAGCCGATGCAACAAGCACCCGCGGTATGCGCAATGTGATCGATGGTGAAGTGGAATTACTGGAAGGGTTTGATTTTAATATCAATGCCAAACTGGGAACTACCCTGTATGCACCCTATACCAGTACGATCGACAGGGTAACAGGTGCACTTACGGTAGCTATTCCTTCTTTTATCCCGGGGGAGAGCATTACGACACCCGCAGGAACTACTCATTTCAAAATTGTCAGCATGGGCGCAGAAGTGGATTTTGAAAATGAGAGCTTTATTTCCGACAGTAAAGAATCCGGCGTGCTTCCATGGAACAATGCAGCAACCGCTGCACTGAACCTGGCGAATGCAGTAACTGCTGCCAGCACACATCCGCTGTTTCTTTTACTCGGTATTCAATTCTACCAGCAGGTGAATGGCGTAAATTATCCATTGAAAGATGGAAGTTTTAATGCGCTGAGCCTGGTGAAGGTGGAGGGAGTGTAGTAGTGAGTGGTGAATGATGAATGGGAAGAAAGATCCCGGCGCTGGGCCGGAATGACAATCATAAAGAATTGTCGCCCCGAAACCCGATATGGTTCCGGGGTCTTTCTCTCTTTCATCATCTATTATTAAATCGTTTAAAAAACAAAAATGTAAATCGACTATCTGTTTATTGATCTCTATCATAACATTGTGTTCTTCGTGCCTGCTTTGTGTTCTTTGTGCTACTAAAAAATCAGGAACACAAAGGACACGACGAACCACAAAGAACACTAAGGTTCATATATGCGGATAGTCATCAAATGTAAATCATGAAACAGAATAAAGATTGTCTGAAGCAACTCTTCAAAGACAAAAACAATTGCTATAGCCTCCGGGAGATCGCTACGGCTCTACTGATCATTGCTTTGTTCACAAGCTGGATCGCACAACAATTCTTCCAGAAGAACATACCGGAATTCATGTTCTATTCTTTTGCCACCCTGATAGGTGCAGGATGCTTTGGCTACTCGATCGAACGCGGGGCATTTGAAGAAGGAAAGAATGACCCGCATGACTAAATTGTCGGTAGTGTCCGGTTTTGGTTTCACCGCAGAGCCCGCCAAGAGGCAAAGAACGCAATCCCGATAGCTATCGGGACGCCGCTGCTTCGCAGCGAACGCCGCGAGAAATATTGAAACCCTGACATGACTAAGTTGCGCCGGTTGCTCTTCTGGAGTCTTGAGGTGACGGGAAAGTGAATGAAAATGAGCAATTTAAACAAGGAATAATCGACCAAAATGCAATAAATAAAGACCTACTTACAATAAATATTTATTGTTTATCAATAAATTCATTATTTTTATAAAAATGTATGCATATGAGATCTACATTACCTCGAAAAAATATCATACCCGGCCTCGCCATCCTTATGGTCTCGCTGGTATTGATCTTCTTCAATCCTGCTGACAACAGGGCCAGTATGAAAGATATTTTGATCAATACGGCCACCAGGAACATTATTCCCGCTTCAACCAACGATAGTCAGCTGCTTATTTATAAAAAGATCAATGACAGCCTGGAAAAAATAATCCGTTGGAAAAAAGAAAGGATAACCCGGGCCGGATCGTATTTATACACTTTGTTTGCCGGGATCAACAGGATCGACGAATGCGATAGCTGTATCGAGGCCAATGAGAAAAACACCCGCAGCAAATATTTTATTTCGCTGAACGGTTTTGCTTTAAAACCAGGTGCTTCTTTCCTGGTCGATAAGAATGATTATATCATCGAAAAGTTCGTTGAAGAAAAGAAAACAGAAGCTGGTGCAACTACCGAACAGGAAAAAGTCAGGGTCCGTTTAGTTGCAGATCCTGCAAAGGAAGGACTAACCTTATTGATCCCGGTATCTTACAGGGTTTTCTCCTGGATCGAAATATTCATGTATATATTCCTCGTGGCAGGTATTATTGCAGGAATATGGATATTCATCAGGCTGCCTGTCCTGGTATTGATAAATATTGCCAATGGTAATCCGTTCCTGAAAAAAAATATCAGGTACCTTTCCTGCATAGGCTGGGGTATCATTGGTTGCTGTATGTTAGTGGTCATTTTCCCCGGGCTCATTCAATTGTTTCTTTCATCCATGATCCCAAATGAAATTTATTATCCCTTTTGGTCGCATCTTTTTGACTTCAGGTGGGGAATTTTTCTCGGCATATCTGTATTGCTTTTAGCAAGAGCGTTTAAACAGGGTTATAAACTTCAACAGGAACAAGATTTAACTATATAAAAATGCCGATAGTAGTAAACCTCGACGTCATGCTGGCCAGGCGAAAAATGTCGTTAACAGAATTAAGTGAAAGAGTTGGTATTACCATGGCCAATCTTAGCATATTAAAAACGAGTAAGGGAAAAGCCATCAGGTTCTCAACGTTGGAAGATATTTGCAGGGTCCTTGAATGCCAGCCGGGAGATATACTGGAATATATGAATGATAAGGATTATAAAAAATTGATGGGACATTAGGTAGTGTCCGGTTTTCAGTATTTCTCGCAGCGTTCGCTGCGAAGCATCGGCGTCCCGATAGCTATCGGGATTGCGTTCCGTTGCCTCTTTGCGGGCTCTGCGTGAAACCAAAACCGGACACTAGTGAAAGGGAAAATGTATCAAAAAACCTTCCTATGCGCCTGCCAGGGAAAATACCTCCCAGGATCACCATCTATCCCAAAGACGTTGAGAACATCACCGGTCGCAGGGATCGTACTGCCCGCTCTCTGATACAAAATATCCGTAAAGCATTCAACAAACAAAAACACCAGTTCATCACCATCAAAGAATTCTGCGCCTACACCGGCATCGACGAAGACCTCGTCAAAGATTTCTTACAGGATTAAAACCCCGCATTTAGAAAAATTTCCAGCGCCCGTTCCGTCCTGCTGGAAGCCCTCTACAACTATAAAGACACTAAGACGGAACAAAGGGCTTCCCGTGTTCCGCATAACAAGCAGCAGCTTTCTCAACCTTGCCCATACACAACCAATGACTCAACAGCAGGACGCAGATACAATGGAAAAGGGGGCGTGGCCGGCAAAACGGGCGGAGCCATTCGTTTTGCGTTGATTTTTGTATCAAGAGGTGTCTATATACCTGTTAGACCACTGCCTAAATTGGAGGGAACTTAATAACCTTTTTATCTAAAAAACTTAAATATTTTGTTTCGCTGATTATCAGATGATCTACCACCGAAATATTTAATAGTTTCCCTGCATCAATCAATCTTTCTGTAGCTTTTTTATCTGACCTTCCGGGAGCAATATCACCGGTTGGATGGTTGTGAACAAAGATGACTTTTATTGCCAGTTTATAAATAGCCATTCTGAAAATATCAGGCGGGGCTACATCTAATCTATTTTGCGCTCCAAGAGCTATTAATTCTATAAACAGTATTTTATTCTTATTGTCAAGACCTACTATCCAAAAATGTTCCTGCGCCCTTCTGATCTTATTTTCCCGCAATAAAATCTGTTGCATTATTTTATAAACACCCTCGGAGTTTATAACCCTTATTTTTTGTTCTTTGGTAAGCCGTACTGTCATAGATTAGGATTTCTTTTTGCCCTTGTCTTTTGGCTTGGGATTATCTTTTACCGAAGCCTTCATTATACTGTGAAAGATATTTGATGCCTCTTTAGCTGATTTTTTCTTTGCTTTTGCCATTTTAGAAAGTTACATGTTTTATCCCGGTTAGGGCAATAAAAAAGCCTTCATTTGAAGGCTTTTTTATTAAGTTTCGTGGTTAATATTACACAATAATGTCTTTCATGTTCATTCGGTTTTATGATGTTAAGACGGCATAAAGGTAGAAAAAATTGCTTAGTAATTGTTATTTTTCTTAATTAATTAAGAATCAATAGCTAACGAAAACCCATGTTTAAAAACCCCATTCTTAACACAAAGGCTATTATTATATCGTTTAACAACATGCCCAACAATACCACTTAGGCCGTGTCGCAAAGAAATATGAATTTCCAAATAAGATGTTTGAGACGCAAGAATATCCTTTATAATCTGGTCACCATTTTCTTTTTGAAGTACGCTGTTAACTCTTAGTTGAATTGCATTTGTCTTAGTAGAATCAAACATGGATTTAAACCCAGATTTTAAATAATTTATACCTTGTGCCATACCCTCATAGTGTCCCAATAAAGTAGCCTTCACATCTGAACCAGAAATATTTATTCTATCAATTTTGTATATATTAATTTGTAAATCGTGGGCTTCGAATAAAGAATAATTAATAACCTTTATTCTCATGTGTTCTGGTTCTTCGTTAGCCGGAAGTATAGCAATATACTTGGAAATACTAATTGAAGGTTTCAATATAATAAATATTAATACTACAAATATTATAGAACCAATTACATGTAGTATTAACCCTTCAATTTTATAAGGCCATTTAGTTGCAAAATTTGGCGAATAAACGGATATAATGAACCAAATTATTAACGCCATCGACAGAAGAAGCAGAAAGATATTACTCCAGATTTTTGTCATTTTCGAAAAGGATGGTTATCATAAATATACTTGAATTTTTGAATTAGACATACTTTGGTTAAGGATTAGGCATATTTACTAATTTTGCCTCAAAGGAAATCCCCGCAAGAAAGCCCCTAATGAGAGGGTTAACCAATACGGGGTTCACGGGAAATTTAATGTTGCCGTTCTTTCCTACCAGTATTTTAAAAGGCTGCAATGCCCTTTTTTTATTCAAATAAATCACCTTGCCAGGTTTGACCCATCATTCGGGCAAAATTGCCTTCAAATCTTCTTTTATCTGAAGATACTTTGAGGGTTGCAACAACCTGCCAAATTTGGGCCTTAATAGCTGGCAGCCCTATTTCTTCGCTTGTTGCCGAATGTAGTCTTGCTTTTTTTCTACCCATCTTATCTCTTGGTATTTTTTCATCTAACTTTTTAAGCACAACGCCTTTTTCAATAGGCTCATAAATATATTTCCTTAAAAACTTTGCATAGTACATTGGCCTATTTCTCGATGTGGTTTTTTGATTCCCATATATACGGTCCATCTGCCAAAATAATTCATCAGGGAATTCTTTAGACCACTTTCGTATTTCTTCAGATAAATAGCTTTCTATTAAAATTCTAAATGCTTCTGGGTTTTTGAATTTTTCAAACCCCAATTGTTCGTAGATCAAAGCCCTTATACCGACTTTGGCAAAGGACCTAAGCAATACTTCGCATATTTGTGCAATTGGAAGTTGGCTTTTCGTTAGTATACCTGCTTGTCTTGCTTCTAAATAAACATTACATACTTCAGCGAGTGTGTCCGCATGGTAACCAGATATTAACCTGCCGCCATCGTAAAAATCAATGCCCTTTAGTTTTTCTTCCAATTCAGGCCTAATAAATTTTTGAAGATTTACCGCCCCAATAAAATTGGGATTACCCGTTCGACTTGCTCCTTTCCATTGCCTTCCAATAGCTTTCATCATCTTGCCCTTATTTAATATTGGAGTTCCGTCCTCCAATATGTAACAATCAATTTCTGCATCCATTATTCTAAATGGACCTTTACCCCATACTTTTAAGTTCTTTTTTGACATATATGTTTGATTTTTAGGTTATTGAGATATGGACCTATTTACTCTTTTTTTGGATTAAAACAGCCCTGATTCTATTAAATGTTTCAGCATCCGTTACGCTTGACTTTCTAATTTTATTCAGCATCAGCCAAGCGGTATCTTTTGTCACACGTATTAGCTCCCCTAATGCTCTGGCCGTAATTGGAATTTTAGTGGCTTCGTATATATAAATGGCAAAAAACCATTTTCTCAGGTCACATTTTGTTTTATGAAATACCGTTCCTACGGTTACACTAAAGGTGTTGTTACAGGTATTGCAGTGATACCTATTTTCTGTTTTTAAATTGGTGTAATTACTCCACTTACAATATGGGCAAACTGGAGTATTATTCCAGAGTAAGCCTTCTAGAAACTTGATACAATCCATTTCATCTGGGAATATCTTATATACATCCTTTAAAACCATTGTCATAGATTATGACAGTAAAATTAAAAAGAAAAATTTTGCCGTCCAAAAAAATGTTCTATCTTTACCTATGACAATAAAAATACATGAAAACATTCAAAAGCATATTAGAGTTTCAGAAAGAGTTTAGTACAGAAGAAAAGTGCAGGGAATATTTAGAGCAACAACGTTGGAACGGTACTCCTGCTTGCCCATTCTGTGGTTCTATAAATGTTTGCCGTTTCAGTAATGGCAAAATTTTTAAGTGCCGGGAAAAGCAGTGCAGAAATAAATTCAGCGTAACGGTTGGCAGCGTTTATGAAAACACAAAGATTCCTTTAACTAAATGGTTTTTGGCTACGTATATTTTATCGGTACACTCTAAAGGCATAAGCAGTTTACAACTTGCCACATGGCTTGGTACAACCCAAAAGACTGCATGGCATTTAAACCACCGTATAAGAAAGATGCTGACAGATAACGCCCCTGAATTGCTTGAAGGTATTGTCGAGATTGACGAAACGTATGTTGGCGGCAAAGAGTCAAATAAACACGCAAGCAAGAAAAGAGTTAAGGGTGAACCAGATAAAAAATTTATGGTATTGGGTGCTGTTCAAAGGGACGGCAAAGTGAGAACAAAAGTTATCCCTAAAACTGATGCAGAGAATGTTATTGATACTGTTAAGGGATTCGTACAACCTGACAGTATTATGGTAACAGATTCACACCATGCTTATAAAAAGCTAAGTGCTGATTATACCCATAAAACTGTTAACCATAGAGAGAAGGAATATGTTAGGTATGAAAAGGGTTTAAAAGTTCATACAAATAACATAGAAGGCTTTTGGAACATATTGAAGAAACAAATAGTCGGGATTCATCATGTAGTTAGCGAAAAACATTTACAACGCTACTGCAATGAATCAGCATTTAGGTATAATAACCGGGAGTTATTTCAAGATGAAAGATTTGCTAAAGCATTAACACAATGTAATGGAACATTAAAGTATAAAGTATTAACCGCAAACGAAACAGAATGAAAGACGGAATATTTTTAAAGGAAATGGGCAGCAAGATTAAGGCAGCCCGCAAGGCTCAAAAAATGAGTTTGGAAAAGCTAAGTAAATTGTCAGGTGCTACTGATTTGTCAAACCTTTGGTTTATAGAACAGGGGAGGCGAAACGTTCATATACTTACTTTAAAAAGCATAGCGGACGTCCTTAAAACTAACATGAAAGACCTTATCTAAAATAGGGCGTTTCCCTGTCATGGTTTTCCCATAGTAAAACTACGGTTTACAGCATCCCTTCTGATGGATTTGGTGTTTTCAGAAGAAAACCATTATATTTAGGAAGCCAAAACCACCAAATATGCCGGAGAGTCGCAATGGCCTTCGCTTACAATTTTCACAAGATTTAAACGTTTTGTATTCACCGTTGGTCACACTTAATAAGGTGTGACGCAGCCAATGGCATAGTTTTGGCGTCCATAATAAACAAATGACCCGAATTTCCACAATATCACCCCAAGCTCCAAAAGGATCAGGCAAAGTTCAATATTCTAGCTATTTATATACAACTTACGGGAGGCACGATTCACTTTTTCAATATGCATCTACTGGAGATAGGGCTCATGAGGTTTACCTCCAAGGGAGAAAAGACGGCGTGAAAGACTTACAAGAAGAAGTGATAAAAATGGCAAAAGCTCTTTTTCAGATTGCTCAACAAAAAGCTGAGTTTATCACGGATAGACTTGTTGAAGCTGCTGAAAAAAATGAAATTACAATAAATAAATTTTGTTTGAGGATTGAAAGTTGGGAAAAGATATCCTTACTGATTATTGTAAAAATTGAAGACTACCTGGACGATAAGATAGAAAGCCTTTACGAAGCCGCTAATCAGCTCTCATTAGAACATAACAACGAGAAATTTATGTGGGAATATGTGATTACATATTCTTCTGAAAATCTCAGTATGGAAAAGATTATCTCAGAGGGCTATAACCTTGTTTATGAGCCAAGCACTGAACCACGCAAGGCATAATAAACAGGCTTGCGACCTATTCCATTCTAACGGTAACTTTCCAGACTGGGTTATTACAACCGCATTTTATTGTGCAATGCATTATGCCTATGCAATAATTTTCCCTTTTGAGGAGAATGGAGTTACTTACCAAAACATTGAATCTTATGCGGATGCCAACAAACATTTGCACACCAAGCATGGCACAACTGTTCACCTAGTAACTGTAAAACATTTCGCAATTGCCGCACATTATAAATTATTGAAGGATGCCGCACATACCGCCAGATATCACGATTTCAACCATCCTAAAGAAGTGGTAGCAAAAATTAGAAAAACCTTAGATAAGGTAATTGATTATGCGGAAAAGAAGTATCTGGAATTAAACCCTCCTACTGCCATGGTCTAACAGATATATAGTTACCTATCAAGACAAAAAGTAAAGAAATAAGATAAAACAAAACCCCGCCTTCCCAGGCGGGGTCGTTTCCTCTTTCAGAATTGTACCGGCAGGTTATTTCCGCTTCCTCATCATCCTCTTCAAACCATACGATACAAAAAAACTCACAACGGCTCCCAGTGCAGCAAGCACGATTGTCTTTAGAGCATCTGCACTCGTTATATTCGCAAGGATGATCGTTAGCGTACCGCCCAACGTTCCGGTCCTGGTAAAAGAATGAACATTCATAATCATAGTTTATAGTGACTACTCATCTGTCATTCTTCACTGCAGTTTGGCTCACCACACTCGCCACCGTTCCGGCAACGGCCAGGTAACCGGCTATTTTTATCAGCATCGCCGGTAATGCTACCGGTGCAGTAACAATAGCGGTCCCTGCGGCGGCAATGGTCAGTCCTGCATTCCGCAGTTTTTTAAAAAACCGGGGTGTGGTCCTTTTCATTCTGTTCACTATTTGTTTCATTGTTTTTTAATTGAACGGTTAAAAAAACTTGCTATGCTATCCGTAGTTTGTAACTACGGATTTATAATTCCGGATTTGTAACTACGGATAATAAGAAACTGAAGCAATACACCCCTTGACGGATCAGCTGCTTCCCAAATCTCGGGGTGTATCTTTTTTCAGTTCATACTTTCTTCCAGGTATGCACGACACTTGGTGATCATTGTTTGTTATGGTAACTCTGTTGCAAAGTATACCCGTCTCTGGTCAGGAGAAGTTCACCGTTCGGCCCTTAAGAAAATACGCCCCGTTAGCTTCAGTTCGTGTAGTAGTGATTCACGTCTCACGATTCACGTCTCACGTCTCACGACTCACGATTCATCATTCAACATCCAACATCCAACATTCAACATTACACCCCACTCACCTTCACCAACGACAACGCATTAAACGCCCCATTCTTCAGTGGGTAAAAAGCGCCATTCACTTCCTGCAGGAACTCTACACCCAGCGCAAGGAAAAGCGGGTGAGTACTCGCAGCAGTAACTGCATTATCCAGGTTGATGACAGCGGTGGCTGTGTTGTCCCAGGCCAATTCGACGGTACTTTGCTTGTCAGCCACATAGGTTTTGTTTTCAAAATCTATTTCCGCTCCTCCCGACACAATTTTGAAATGTGTCGTTCCCGCCGGTGCCTGTATCACATTGGCTGGAATAAAAGAAGGGATGTTCACAGCCAGTGCACCGGTCACCCGGTTGATGTTGGCAGTAAACGGAGCAAACAAAGTAGTGGACAGTTTACCGTTAACATTGAAGTCAAATCCCTCAAGCAACTCGGTCTCTCCGTCAATGATATTACGGCGTCCTCTTTCATTGGTTGCATCTGCTTTGATCACGGTCATCATCTCTCTCACCAGTCGGCTCGTCATCAGCCGGTCAGCTGAGTTTTGTATTAATTGCCGCAAAGCCATCCGTAGCATTTTAGTACCCTGCCCTGCTCTGCCAAACTCAGCTCCGTTTTCACGGGTACGCTGGAAAGCCGGGTCGGTGGCGATGCGGTTGGCATCGATACCGCCCTTTTCTTTTGCCAGGTAACCATCCCCCGATTTATAAAAGGTGATGTTCCCGATCGTGCCTTTTAAAGGAATAATTCCTTTTTGTTTTGCCATGTTCTCAATTTTTAATGGTTAAATAATAGGAGGCTGTTTTAGTGGCACATCCTCTTAAAGCCCATCATTTGCCGCCCGACTAGTATGGCAGTTCATGATGTTTGCAATTGCACAGCAAGAATAGAAAGGAATAAAAACCAGGTAAAATCAAACGGCCGTTTTTGCCGTTTATACATTGCTCAGCCATGTATGCCAACCGAAAGCTATACGAAGCGAAGCTTACAGCAATTCAATCTATTCACTAAAATCAACGTATCAAGTGAAATCACCAGCGCCTTGTTCCGTCCTGTTTAAAACCCATCACAACATAAAAACACTAAGACGGAACACAGCGCCTCCCGGGTCTGCACATAACAGGCAGCGGAGTCCTCAGCTTTGCCACAATTGCAATCAATGTCTCAACGAATAGAATGCAGATACAATGGAAAAGGAGGCGTGGCCCGGCAAAACGGGCGGAGCCATTCGTTTTGCCTTGACTTTTTTTGTTACTTTTTTGTGTCAAGACAAAAAAGTAAAATAGAGAAGAAATTTGCAGAAGCTTACTCCCCGTCAAAGCCGGGTCAAAGCCATATCTAAAGCAGGTTGTCTCGCCCTGGAAAGCTTTTAAATTTGTACTTTCACTTAACCCGGAAGGCGCCTCTTGGGAAAGCAAAAAAAAGCCACATGCTCAAAATCGAACATATCGGAATAGCAGTAAAAAAATTAACTGATTCCATCCCCTTATTTGAAAAACTACTCAATTCGCCTTGTTATAAAACCGAAGCCGTTGAATCTGAAATGGTCACCACAGCATTTTTCAGGCAGGGAGATACAAAAATTGAACTGCTGGAAAGCACCGGCCCCGATAGCGCAGTTGCCCGCTTTATAGAAAAAAAAGGAGAGGGTCTTCATCATATTGCCTTTGAGGTCGATGATATAGAAAAGGAGATGGAGAGATTAAAAAATGAAGGATTTGTTGTACTAAATGAAAAGCCTAAGGAAGGCGCCGACAATAAGTTAATTTGTTTTTTACATCCGAAACATACCAATGGGTTGCTGGTTGAATTGTGTATGTCCGTAAGGACTCTCCCAGGGAGTCCTTACGGACCTTCGGAGGATAAAAAATGATTGCGCTACTGGCCAATCTCCTTTTCAAACTTTTTCTGCATTTCATTTTCCGCCAGCTTCATGTTATTTTTATCAGCAAACCTTTTCTGGGCATTATGAAATGATTTGTCAAACCCTTCTTCTTCCCGGGTTATTTTGTCAACGATACGCTGCATTTCTTCCACGTCTTCATTGGTCATTTCTTCTCCCTTTTTCCGGATCTGGATGATGCGGGTATAATCATTCTGAAATACATTTTTATAAAAACTAAATGACCGCGCAGCAGCATCCCTGAGGGAAGTATCTCCCTTGTAGGCTGGCATGCCTTTAATGTCTTCAACCGTTTGGGCCGTTTCGTTTATATACTCAGCAAGCATTTTTTCCGCCGAGTCAAGACTATTGTTGGCTGCTTTTGAAAAATCGAGTATATGCTGCATCAGCTTTGTTTGGCGGCCAACTATATAGTCGTTGTACTGGACAGCTGATTTATAGGTTACGCCGTTTCGTCCTTTCACAGGTTGATTGCAGGCAATGATACTAAAGACGAGTATAAAAAAAATAGCGCTGAGGTTCCTCATAAAACAATTTTAGTATTTCAAAATTAAGTTGACTACGGTTCTTTTTTTTGTCCGGCATGCTCCTCCCCGATAGAATCAGCATTTACAATGCCAAGCTTTTCCACCGCTACCTGTGCGGCAATTTGAGAAGCGTCTTTCTTATTAAAAGCTTTGCCTTCGGCAATATTGCGGCCATCCAGTACGGCCGCAACCGTAAATAAACGCCGGCCATTTTCCAATTTTTCATTCAGGGTTTCAAACTCCAGTACTTTGCCGTTTTTATTGGCCCATCCATATAGCCTGTTTTTATGGTTGATCTCGAGTATTTCCAGGTCGTCCATAAACATGTGTGGCTGAATAATAAACTCGAGCACCCATTTACTTGCTTTCTTATAACCATGATCCAGGTATATGGCGCCAACCAATGACTCCAGGGTGTTACCAAATATTTGGCTTGCTTTCAGCGAGCCATCCATTTTATTGTATAAAGTGATTTTCTTTAACCCCATGCGAACGGCGATCTCGTTCAGCTGCTGGCGGTTTACCATTTTACTCCTCATCTCCGTCAAAAAGCCTTCTTCCTTATAAGGATAACGTTTGAAAAGATAGTCGGCGATCATGGCGCTCAGCACGGCATCACCGAGGTATTCAAGCCGTTCATTGTTTTCATCGGCGCCTTCACCGACAGACCGGTGAGTAAGAGCGGTTTTATACAAAGAGATATTTTGGGGCTTAAAGCCAAGGATATTCTTAAGCTCCTTTTTAAAAGCCGAACTGGAATGATTGTTAAAAAAATTTTTCAGGAAATCCACGGGGGTTAAGCTACGAAAAAAGTATGAAAATGTTAATTGGTTGATTAGTTAATTGGTTAATCAGGGTCTTTGATGGCAATATTCATTCCCCTTTGTATTTGCAAAGTAATTGAAGAAATCCGGGTAAGCGGGCATTACCCAATTAACTATTTAACCAGTTAACCAATTAACCAACATACTTCTTGACGATCACACAGGCGTTGTGTCCGCCGAAACCAAATGTGTTGCTTAATGCCGCCCTGACGGTGCGTTGATGTGCTTTACCAAAGGTGAAGTTGAGTTTTGGATCCAGTTCGGGATCATCTGTAAAATGGTTGATGGTGGGTGGTACTATATCATTCACAACAGACAACACACTGGCTATTGCTTCGATGACACCTGCTGCGCCTAGACAATGACCTGTCATGGATTTTGTGGAACTGATATTCAGATGATATGCATGTTCGCCAAAAACTTTGACGATCGCCTTCACTTCTGCACCATCTCCTATCGGGGTGGAAGTTCCATGTGTATTGATATAATCAATTTCATCCGGTTTCATTCCTGCATCATCCAACGCAGCGAACATTACATTCATAGCACCCAATCCTTCGGGATGCGGCGCCGTGATATGATATGCATCGGCGGAAGCCCCGCATCCTGCTATCTCACAATAGATCTTTGCATTTCTTGCCTTAGCATGTTCCAGTTCTTCCAGCACCATGATACCCGAACCTTCTCCCATTACAAAACCATCACGGTCCTTATCATAGGGCCGGCTGGCCGTTTTAGGATCATCATTTCTTTCACTGAGGGCTTTCATGGCATTAAACCCTCCAACACCCGCTTCGCTGATCACTGCTTCGCTTCCTCCTGTTAATATGATATCAGCTTTACCAAGTCTTATAAGGTTAAAAGCATCCATGATCGCATTGGTGCTGCTGGCGCAGGCACTCACAACCGCGAAATTGGGACCTCTTAAATTGTGACGCATACTGATCTGGCCAGCTGCGATATCCAATATCATTTTAGGAATAAAAAAAGGATTGAACCTTGGCGTGCCGTCTCCTCTTGCAAAATCCATCACTTCATTCTGAAAGGTCATGATGCCGCCGATCCCGCTGGCAAAAACAACTCCTATCCTGTCCGGATCAATATTTTCTTTATTTAATCCGGCATCATTCATTGCCTGGTCGCTTACCACCAATGCAAATTGAGTGAACCTGTCTATTTTACGGGCTTCTTTTTTATCGAGGAAATCGGTGGGAACAAACCCTTTTACTTCGCATGCAAATTTTGTGCGGAACTTGCCGGCATCAAACTGGGTGATCATTTCGGCGCCCGAAACTCCATTGATCAAACCCTTCCAGTAATCAGGAGTTGTATTTCCTAATGGCGTAATAGCCCCCAATCCTGTAACAACAACTCTTTTTAATTCCATATTGCAAAAAAAAGATAAGCAATTTTATCAAAGATTCAACCAACTTATGAGCCTGCCTGCCGGTAGGCAGGCTTATCAAAAAGTCAATGTTTCATCATTCGATATAAAAACCGCCTTCGCTGCAGAACGACAGTCAGAAGGCGGAGTTAGTTTATTTTCTGCCCCATGTGGCAGCACAGGTTATAAATTACTTGGCATGCTCATCCAGGTACTTAATTGCCTCACCAACTGTGGTGATGGTCTCAGCCTGCTCATCGGGAATGGAAATATTGAATTCTTTTTCAAATTCCATGATCAGTTCTACCGTATCTAATGAATCGGCGCCCAGGTCGTTGGTAAAAGAGGCTACACTTGTTACTTCTGATTCGTCAACACCCAGTTTGTCAACGATGATCTTTTTAACTCTTGATGCAATTTCTGACATGTTCTTAAGTTTTGATTATTGGGAGCAAAAATATACTTTTTGAATTAATCAGCATCGGAAAGGTTGTTTTTTCCTCTTTTGCCCCAATGGACTGAAAACGAGGCCATAATACTCCTAAAAACAAAGAAGCCGGATTTAAATAATAATTACAAACGGTTGGCAGTATTATAAGTTCTTTGTAATTTGTCCTTAGGACTCCTTTGGAGAAAACCTGAATCATTCCAGCTTAGTTTATGGCATTGAAAATTATTGATCATGGTAGTAATGAATACCGGCAGATGATTAAACTGCGGGATGATATATTGCGCAAGCCCCTTGGTCTCGGCTTTACTCCCCAGGAACTGGAAAAGGAAAAAGATAATATGCTCATCGGTGCCTTTGAAGATGAGGATATGCTTGGTTGCTGTATGCTGGTTGAAGAAAACCCCCAAACGGTCAGGTTGCGTCAAATGGCTGTTTTAAATGATCTCCAGGGAAAAGGTATCGGCAGGGCATTAATGAATTTTGCAGAGAACCTTGGCAGGGACAGGGGTTATAAGATCATGAGTATGCATGCCCGCAAAAATGCAGTTGGGTTTTATGAAAAAATGGGTTATAAAGTTACCAGTGACGAATTTACTGAGATCACTATTCCGCACTATGTGATGGAAAAACAGCTTTAAGCTGTTAGCTGTTAGCCGCAAGCCATTAGAAAATCCGCATTAGGACTTCCATTCACTATTCACTATTCACCATTCACTTCTTCACTTTCGTTTTCAACAATTCCCGCAGTTCATATACTTCATCGGCATCCTTACAACCATTTTTGGGAACTAATAAGAAAGAACGGCTGTCGAAATACAAATGAAAAAAATGAGGACTTTCTATAAAATTTTTCAACGCCGTCCAGGGCCATGACTTAGAGCCTTTTTCATGCCTTAATGTAAATCCATCCTCCTGGAAGTCCATACTGAAATTATGTTTGAAAGTAATAGCCCTTCGATATACCATGCCCGGAAGGATAAACCAGAAACTGATCATCAGGATGATCCATAACAAGGAACCTGTCATACATGCCATCGGGGTTATCTTATTAAAAAGATATAATATAACAGAGGTAAGTGCAAATACATTTACCAGTATCAGCATGATCAATATTTCCCTGCGGCTGATGAAATGATAACGCAGCGCTTGTATTACTTGTCCTTTTTGATATCCGAAAGAAATGGTCATAGTTCTTTTTAATTATCGCCGATCTTAGCAATCGTCCACTTACCATTTTCTTTTTTCATATAAATAATAAGACCATCATCCCTATTAGCAACGGATCCGCCGATCTGTACCCTTGCATGATCTCCTTCGATCTTCATTGGCCAGGGTTTATTGGCATTCACCATATCGGTTGTGTACTTTGTTTCTTCCTGGCTGTTGGTGTACCAATCATAATCAAACCCAAAAGGAACTCCTTCTTCGGTATCCTTTTTAAATGCAGAATCACATTGCTGAAAAAAGTGTTTCTGATTTGAAAGGAACTGCTCACCTAACTGGGGAACAGAATCTCGTATATACTGTTGGTATTTTTCTATCACATCCAAATGCAGGGTGCGGGTAAATGAATTACCATGTGTTTCGCTGTAAAAAGGCCAATCCAAAAGTTTTC
>DATHDV010000209.1:0-2822 GCA_035318845.1 Chitinophagaceae bacterium | reverse complement strand
AAGCCGAAGAAAATATTTCTCATTACCTGTTGGTCATCATTGATGAACTGGAAACGCTTGTTGAATTACTCAGTGAAGATAATATTGAAGAATTCGATGTTGCCGGTTTTTCCAGGCATGCTGCAACACTTGATGAAACTTATACGCTGCTGAACGGTTTACTGACCGGGTATCATTCCAAAGGATACCAGGTAGCAAAAATTAAGATCAATACCGGCGCAACATATACGGCAAGTGTTGATCAGATCGGAACTGCCATGGCGATCATCAGTGATGATGACGCTTATAATATAATAACACTGATAAAGAACAGCAGTTCAAGCGGCAGTGAAACAACTATCAGCCTTACAAGTTTTATTGCTTCCCTGCAAGCCAGCAGAAACAATTATACGGCGCAGGAAAGAACGATCAGGAATTATCTGAATTCTATAAAAGATGCAATGGTGCTGGTCGACAGGAACAATTTGCTGGAACCGGTGGAAGGGACCTATACATCTGAATATAGTCCCATACTGACATTTCTAAAATCGGGTAAATGTAAATGCGATATTGATAAACTTAAATTTTTATTGGAACGATACCAGGAGCAGCGTGACCAGCTAACCGACCTGAATAATTTTTCCATTTACACACAACATCACCCGGGCATCGAGCATAAAGCGGGTGTAACAAAAGGCGGCACTTTCATAATTGTTTACAAAGGCGCTAATGATCCGCGGGCTGATATTGCAACGGGTATTGTAGTTGCTGATTTTTATTTGCCCTATGTCTGCAGTAGTAATTGTACGCCGATTGAGGTTACTGTGCAGGAAGCTCCGCCACCAGTAAATATCCGGCCGATAGCTAAACCGGGCGGCAATCTTTATATTGAGACGCCTACCACCACCAGCGTAACATTGGATGGCAGTTATTCCACCGATCCTGATGGAACGATCATGGTATATGCCTGGACAAAAATCTCCGCGCCGGCAGCAGGAGGAGGAGATCTGACCAATGAGAATACACCTGTTGCGACAGCCAGTAATTTTTTCGTGGGCGTTTACACGTATAAATTGACAGTAACCGATAACAACAATGCCACCAATGAAGATATCCTGACGATAACGGTTTCAGAAAAATTTAATAACCCGCCGATAGCCGTGGCTACCACTGACAAGTCAACGCTTAATTTCCCTGCTGAATTCAGTGTGCAGTTAAGAGGGGAAAATTCCACTGATCCGGATTCAGGGACCGTATTAACTTATTCATGGGTGCTTGATCCTCTTCCCAGCCCTGATAACTCTGGTGTTGGCGGTATGCCTTCATCTAACAAGAACCCGGCGGTTACATTTACAAAGACCGGCCTGTTTGGTTTTAAATTAACGGTTACTGATAACAAAGGAAAATCTGCATCGGACAAAGTTTTTGTTTTGGTAAAAGATACACCTGCTGCTCCGAATAAGATACCTGTTGCCGAAGCAAAGGTCACACCTAATACCATTCCGTTTAGTGTAGGCGTAACTCTAATAGCGAAACTAGATGGTACAGGGTCTTTTGACCCCGACGGCACTCCTATAACATATAAATGGGCTTTACAAGCTGGTATTACAGATGCGGAGGCTAAAATAATAAACCCGGATAAAGAAACAACGGATGTAATTTTCAAAAAAGCCGGTGTCTATCTTATTACTTTAACTGTATTTGACAGCGCAGGAGCAAGTGCAAATGATTATGTTTTGGTTACAGTAACGGATGAAAATAAAGAAAAGACAGGATCCTGTGCATCACTTGCAGATATAATTGTCCAGTTTAACGGGCTTAGTGGTATAGGAACAGCAGCTGCGTTTAAAAGTTTCAGGGATAAATATACTGCCTATAGTACAGTTGCAAAATTTTATCAAGAACTGGAGGCAAGCAATGTTGCATCATTATCCATACAAGAGCAGATCGACTTCTTTAACTCCAAAGGAACGGGAAGTCTGCTTACAGCAGGGATCAATGAGCTGCAAAACCTCATCCTGGAACAGACAGCCCAACGTCCTTTTGCATTGACCATGTTCAACATACATGCACAGCTTGCTTACTACCTGGAGTGTATACAAACACTTGATATAGATAAAGCAAAACTGGGAGAGACTTTCGAGGCACTCCTCAGGGTAGTGAAGCTTATCAACCAGGTAGTGGCGACCTTCAGTAGTACAGAAAAAAGTATTTATAGAACGTTGCGGATCCTTACAGTAAGCGAGAGCGAGCGGGTTAACAGTAAGGGAGAGCAGAATTCGAAAAAAATATATTTGAAAGCTTTAACAGCCATCATTGAACAAATACCGGCAACCTTGTAAGCAATGGGTAGTAACAAAAATATGATCCGGAAACAATCTGTTAATTTCCATATCAGTGGAAATGTTGATGGGTTGACCATTCAGCAGGATGTTGCGGACTGGTGCCGGGATGTATTGAATCCTTCCATTGATGAGGGCCTGGCATTCTATGAACAAAAAGATGAGGTCATTCAGTTCAATGATATCCGGCTTGATATCGATGTTGATACCACTGTTAACTGGAAGGACGGGCTGGCAGAAAAGATCCTTTACAAACTAAAAGAAGAATTGCGTACAAAAATTACGGGCACTGACGAAACGGTGACGATAAAAACCTTGCCGGATAATTTTAGCGATGTAATGCTTTATTATATAAAGCATGGTATTTTGCCCTGGTATGCCGGTATAAAAAACAGGGAATATCTTGAAGAGGAATTAAAGAAATGGATAAGCAATGCCCCACCGTCCGGGATCAGGGAGTTTGCTGCAAATATACCGGATGAAAAAGCAGCAATACGATTG
>DATHDV010000208.1:0-3662 GCA_035318845.1 Chitinophagaceae bacterium | reverse complement strand
CGGGTACGAAGCGGAATGCCCAGCTTATAAGATTCCGTTTCATAATCCCTCATGTAAGCATACACTCTTTCGGGTATGGAACCAAAGTAATGATCTTCCAGTTGTTGGTTCTTGGCGGAAGTATGTCCAAATACAGTTCTGCCGCACATCACCAGGTCGGGCCTGGCATTAAAAAGACTTTCATCGATCACAAAATATTCCTGCTCCCATCCGAGGGTGGGAGTAACTTTTGTAACATTCTTATCAAAGTAATTACAAACATCAACTGCTGCTTTATTCAAAGCCTCCAGTGATTTTAACAGCGGCGCTTTATAATCTAACGATTCACCGGTGTAAGAAACAAAGATGGTAGGTATACATAAGGTCTTTCCGTTTCCAATATCCATAATAAAAGCAGGAGATGAAGGATCCCATGCAGTATAACCTCTTGCTTCAAAGGTGGCCCTTAATCCACCGCTTGGAAAAGAAGAGGCGTCGGGTTCCTGCTGTATCAGGGCATCACCTTCAAATTGTTCAATAGGTGTTCCATCACTTTTCAACGTAAAAAATGAATCATGCTTTTCTGCGGTGCTGCCTGTTAATGGTTGGAACCAATGTGTGAAATGAGTAACACCCCTGCTTTCTGCCCATGCACGGATGCCATTGGCGATCTGGTTAGCCATGGCCCTGTCTATCTTTTGACTTGTTTCAATAGAAGCGATCAGGCTTTTATAGGCTTCATTACTTAGAAATTCACGGGCAGTTTTTAATGTAAAGACATTGCTTCCAAAAATAGCGGTGACCTTAGTTGAACTTTCAACATTGTTCTCGTTGCTGATGGAAAGATTCTGGATCGCGTTAAAACGGAGTGACATATTTGAGTATTTTTTGCAAAGCAAGGGCAAAGAATGAAATACTCAAATTTTTTTTGACTATTTATCTAATATTTTCAGTTTTTGGGGAAAAAATGTGGCTTTATTAGAAAGAAATGGAAAGAATTCTGAATATTTCAGGTAGTTTTCGTCACATTATTTTTATTCCTAATATTGTTTGTAAAAAAACCTCCTAACCGGCGCCAGTCTATTGATGCAGCCATTGGTATAACCAAAAGAGGCAGGATTATACTTCGGTATCGGACAATAGCGCCGAGATTGTTGACGCTAAACCCAATGGCCAGCAAAATGGAGGTCGAAAAAAAGATACAGAAATAGACGAGATTTTTTGACTCCAGGCCGTTCTTGGGCCAGATCAAAAAAAGAACAAACATCAATAACAATGTACCTACTTCCATGGCCGCCGCCAGTGAAAGTATATGCTTAACGTCACTTGGGTAAGGACGGATGGTGGAGAGTGTAATGGCCTGTGGAGTATTTTTTAAAAAACTTAAGGCGTCGGGTTTCAATTCCCTGATCGGGATCGATGAACCACCTGCCAGATTGATAAATTCCTGTTGTTTATTGACAACTGCTTGCGGAAAATCAAAACGTGGATCTATATAGCGGGCGGTGAAAAACAGAACGCCGGAGAGCAGGTACAAAGAACTGAATATAGCAAGACCATATTTTGGCCAACGGTTAGAAAGCAACCATGCTATAATGGCCGGGATAATAAGTATGATAATAAAATTCCGTAAAGTAAGTATCAATAAAAGACCCGTAAGCAGGCAGACTATCCTTTTAAATCCAAACTTTTTTTGCTTAGTACCAAAATAAACACAGTATATGATCAGGCTGATGCCTGTAAAAATGAGCCCTTCTTTATGAATACCGCTTGTCCAATATAAAAAAGATGGCACCAGGAACGTGGCCAGCAGCACAGCAATTTTTTTTCCGGGAAAAGCATCTTTCATTACCCTGTATATGGCGATCGGTCCGAACAGGGTGATAAATGAATAGAAAACAACATTGATAAAATAATTGCCGAAACTAAGAATATCGAATATGGAAAGGATCTTGACAAATACATTCCCTTTCAGATCGCTCCAGTAGGAATCAGTCGTTTCAAAAAACTTTGAAACGCCGCTTTGATAAGGATCTTTAAAAAGGTTGGTAAAATATTCGTGAGGATCATTTAACAATAAATGATACTCCTGGATACTATTGGTATGAAAACTCCAGGTATCCCACATTTGAGCAAGGCCTCCATAGTAGAGGCCTATCCATCCGTAAAAAATTCCTGCCATCACCTTCAGCAAAAAAAGAATAACAAGCTGTGATTGACTTAACCCTGCACGGGTAAAAAATTTCACTTTGGTAACCAGCCAGGCGAACAAAACTAGGCAAACAACAAATAAAAGGTATTCCAAACAGCATTGGTTTTATCCCACAAAATAGAGATTATTAAGAGATAAAAACTAAAAACTAACAGATAAAAGTTTTTCGCTTTAAGCCACTATTATCTTTTATCTATTATCTGTTAACTTTGTTCGCATGGAAGTATCCGTAAAGACCGCACAACAGTTGCGATTGACAGAAGAAGAATTTGAACTCATTCAACAAAAATTGGGAAGGATGCCCAACTTCAATGAACTCTGCGCTTTCAGTGGGATGTGGAGCGAACATTGCAGTTATAAGAATTCTATCAAATGGTTAAAGACACTGCCAAGGGAAGGCGGAAGAATGCTGGTGAAAGCCGGTGAAGAAAATGCAGGCCTGATGGATATCGGTGACGGACTCGGTGTTGTTTTTAAAATTGAATCGCACAATCATCCTTCTGCTATTGAGCCGTTCCAGGGAGCAGCAACAGGAGTAGGCGGTATCCACCGGGATATTTTTACCATGGGCGCCAGGCCTATTGCAACACTCAACTCATTACGTTTTGGAAACCTCGAAGAAGATAAAACACAACATCTTTTATCCGGTGTGGTTCATGGGATCGGTCATTACGGAAATTGTTTCGGCGTGCCCACGGTTGGCGGCGAAATTTATTTTGATGAATGTTATCATACCAATCCATTGGTCAATGCCATGAGTGTTGGTATTGTAAAAGCAGGAGAAACAGTTTCTGCTATTGCATTAGGAAAAGGCAACCCCGTAATATTCATTGGAAGCGCAACAGGAAAGGACGGGATCGGCGGCGCTTCTTTTGCATCTGCAGATATTACTGAAGATAGTACACAGGATCTCCCGGCCGTACAGGTTGGCGATCCCTTCCAGGAAAAGAAATTATTGGAAGCATGTCTTGAAGTGATCCAGACGGGTGCAGTAGTTGGCATGCAGGATATGGGGGCAGCAGGAATTATTTGTTCAACATCTGAGATGAGTGCAAAAGGCGGCGTGGGAATGAGGATCGACCTGGATAAAGTTCCTGCGAGACAAAAAAATATGAAAGCATGGGAACTGCTGCTGAGTGAAAGCCAGGAAAGAATGTTGCTCGTTGCTCAAAAAGGAAGAGAGCATGAAGTAATAAATGTTTTTTCAAAATGGGACCTGCCCTGTTCAGTGATCGGTGAAGTAACGGATGATGGTATTTTGAATTTTTTTATGGATGGATTACCCGAAGCTTCATTGCCTGCTCATGAACTGGTATTAGGTGGTGGTGCACCGCAATATGAAAGAGAGTACAGGGAACCAAAATATTTTGCTGAGATAAAAAAATTCAGCCCCGATACAATTCCGGTTCCCGACCATTTGAAAAAAACGGCTGAAGAAATAATTCAATTGCCTTCCATTGCTTCCAAACGC
>DATHDV010000207.1:0-11320 GCA_035318845.1 Chitinophagaceae bacterium | reverse complement strand
CCAATGGCGGCCCATACACACAACGCTATATCGGCAGCATGGTATCCGATGTGCACCGCAACCTCATCAAGGGCGGCATCTTTATGTATCCCGGAACAACGGATAAACCAAAAGGCAAATTGCGGTTGCTATACGAGTGCAATCCTTTTGCTTTTATCATTGCTGTTGCCGGTGGCAAAGCAACCAATGGTAAAATAAGGATACTGGATGTGCAACCAACCGAATTGCATCAGCGTACTCCCATGTTTATCGGGAGTAAATTGATGATGGAAGAATTAGAAACCTATTTAAGCTGATGATCGGGATTATTTCTTACGAAGAAAAATACCAGCCGGATTTTAAAAGGTTGAATCTTGAATGGCTGGACAAATACCATCTTACAGAAACGCATGACCTTGAGATATTGGATGACCCGCAAGAAAAAGTGATTGCCGGCGGAGGTTGTATTTTCCTGGCGATGGATGGAGAAAAGGTTATTGGAACTGCCGGCCTTGCTAAAGAGCAGGAAGGAATATTTGAATTAGTAAAAATGACCGTTGATCCGGCATGGCAAGGACAGGGCATCAGTAAGATCTTACTCGAACGCTGCCTGGATGAAGCCAAAAAATTAAAAGCCAAAAAAATATTTCTTTTTTCCAATAGCCAGTTGCTCACTGCATTGAAACTCTATGAGAAATATGGATTCTGTCATATAGAGGTCACGGATTCTCCTTTGTTGACAGCAGATGTAAAAATGGAACTATCTTTATCAGGCAATCAATAGATATGGCGAATACAATTATCTCGGTAAAAGATCTCGTCAAAAATTACGGCAACTTCCAGGCGGTAAAGGGGATCAGTTTTGATGTGTATGAAGGAGAGATATTTGGCCTGCTCGGGCCCAACGGCGCCGGCAAATCAACAACACTGGAGATCATTGAAACGCTGAGGGAAAAAACCAGCGGCGAAGTGATCGTTGATGGTTTGAATCTTGACAAGCAACCTAATGAGATAAAAAAGATAATCGGTGTTCAGTTGCAGACCAGCGGGTTTTACCCCGGTCTTAACCTGGTTCAGCTTATTGAATTGTTCTGTGGTTTATATAATCGGGATGTAAAGCCCATGGAATTGCTGGATATGGTAAACCTCAGGGACAAAGCAAAATCAAAAGTGAAACAACTTAGCGGGGGACAGAAGCAAAGGTTTTCCGTTGCCACTACATTGATCAATCAACCGAAAATTATTTTCCTGGATGAACCCACTACGGGTCTTGATCCGCAAGCAAGGAGGAATTTATGGGAATTGGTAAAAAATATCCGGCAGAAAGGAACTACCGTTATCATCACTACGCATTATATGGATGAGGCTGAATATTTATGTGACAGGGTGGCCATTATCGATGCAGGCAATATTGTGGCATCAGATTCACCGGATAAACTGATCGATAATTTAGTGGCTTCAGGTTTTGAAAGGCCAAAAGAAATGAAGCTGGCCAACCTGGAAGATGTATTTATTAATCTTACCGGTCACTCATTACGGGAAGAATAAAGTCATATTGGTCATATGGGTCATATAAGTCATATCGAAACTTTCCTATAACAGCCAATGACCCTTTGATACATATGACCCATCTGACCTATTTGACTGATATGACCCATATGACTGATTTTACTTTAATGACTAACATTAAAATTGCCCTATATGCCTAGCATGACTCAAATTGATCCCCGGTACCCGATAGGAGAGTATGAACCCAAACCATTTTCCATTTTACAAAAAGTGGAATGGCTGACCGACATAAAATTCTTCCCGGTGCAACTTGAAAACGCTGTTCTTAATCTTGACGAATTTCAGTTGCGAACACCTTACCGGGAAGGAGGATGGACGGTTCAACAGGTAGTGCATCATGTGGCTGACAGTCATATGAACGCTTATATCCGTTTTAAGGTAGCGATGACTGAAGATAACCCTACCATAAAGCCTTACGAAGAAAAATTGTGGGCCGAGTTGAATGATGTTAAGAAACTTCCCATTAATATTTCCCTTACCCTGTTGCATGCTTTGCATCTTCGCTGGTACGAGGCTATGAAATATATTAATGATAACGACTGGAACAACCGGACCGTTTTTCATCCTGAGTATAAAAAGACGATGCGTTTGTGGTACCTGCTGGGAATGTATGCATGGCATGGCAGGCATCATGCGGCGCATATAACAACTTTAAGGAAAAGAATGGGTTGGTAGGAGAGTTGCTGGTTACTGGTTGCTGGTCACCAGTCACCGAATTCAGAGGGTGTCTTAATAATTTTGAACTAACTGCTTTAAGTAACCAGCAACTAATAACTAGTAACCATGAAATGGAAGACGCTATCTTCTGAATATGTCTTCAATGACCTCTGGTTTAAAGTTCGCAAAGACAAATGCGAAACTCCGGGAGGAAAAATAGTTGATCCCTATTATGTTTATGAATTCCCGACCTGGGTCAGCGCTTTACCGGTCACAGAAGATGGAAAAATTGTGATGGTCAGGCAATACCGGCATGCATTGGGAGAGACCTGTCTCGAAATACCCGGCGGCTGCGTGGATGATACGGATAAAAATTTTGAAGATGCAATAGCCAGGGAATTGCTGGAAGAAACCGGTTATACTTTTTCTTCATACGAGTATCTTGGAAAAATATCAGCCAATCCTTCCACCAATAATAATTTAATGCAAATGTTCCTCGCCAAAGGAGGGAAGAAGGTTGCACAACAAAAACTGGACGCCAATGAGGAGATAGAAGTTGTATTACTGGATACCGATGAATTAAAACAACTGCTGAAGGAAAATAAGATCGTGCAGGCAATGCATGTTACTTGTATTATGTATGCATTGGAGAGATTGGGCCAAGAAAATAAGAAATAAGGAATAAGAAATAAGAAAGTACGAAGCTCTTAAAGAACGAAAATTCAATTGTGCCACGTCAATACTCCTTTCCCCCTTGCGGACAACCGTAGGTTGGGACCGAAGGTCGGGCTGGGATAGGGGGCTAAGAGATGGGGGCATTGACCTCACCAACAAGAAAGACACTTCCACATACAATGATCAGATCATCCTGGTGAGCATGCTGCAGGGCAGACTGCAATGCTTCATTCACGTTTGAAAAAGGATGGCCCTTCAGTTTTACCAGTTTTGCTTTTTCGGTCAGCTCATTTTCCGGTATGGCACGCGGTATTTGAGCTTTGGTAAAATAATACAGGGCTTCTTTGGGTAACAGCGCCAATATTTTTTCCACTTCTTTATCCTTTACCATCCCGGTTATGATGTGAAGTTCATGATGCTTTGTTAATTCTATCTGTTGAACAAGTTGTTTGATCCCATCCATATTATGCGCTACATCCAGTACTACTATTGGTGATTGATGAATGATCTCCCATCTGCCATGCAGGCCGGTTAATTTTTTTACCTGCTTCAATCCCTTACGAATGGTATCATCATTAATTTCCCAACCAGCCTGTTTCAATTGAGAACAGGCTTCAAGTACCGTAACCAGGTTCTTAGTTTGATAAAGACCGGGCAGATCAAGATGCCATATTTTATGATCGATCTGGTTCTCTTCAGCAACTTCAACGATCAGTTCATGTTTTTCCCAATGCCAGTCAACAACTTTTCTTTTTTGTGATGCAATAGAAAGAGGGGCTTGTTTTTCTTTTGCTGTCTCTTCAAATATTTTCAATGTTCCCGGTAAAATTTCACCAATAACAACCGGGGTTTTATTTTTTATAATGCCTGCTTTTTCAAAAGCGATCTTTTCTAATGTATCTCCAAGCAGGTTCATGTGATCCCAGCCGATATTTGTAATAACGGAAAGTTCGGGGCTGATGATATTAGTACTGTCTAATCTTCCGCCCAGGCCAACTTCAATGATGGCAATATCCACTTTTTGCTCTGCAAAATATTCAAAAGCCATGGCCACAGTGATCTCAAAAAAACTGGGGCTTATCTCTTCGATCAATGGTTTTATTTTTTCCGTAAAGTCAATTACAAATTTTTCGCTGACCTCCCGATAACCACCTGCCTGCCGGTAGGCAAGGTCGGGATCTCCGTTTACTTTAATTCTTTCCCTGAAATCTTTAAGATGCGGTGAGGTATACAGTCCTGTTTTATATCCCGCCGTTTGCAGAATTGCTGCCAGCATATGACTTACCGAACCTTTTCCATTGGTTCCGGCTACATGAATTGTTTTGAATTTAGTTTGAGGATCATCTAAAAACTCACAAAGCCGAATCGTGTTGGTAAGATCAGCTTTATATGCAGCAGCGCCAATGCGGCTGTACATGGGCAGGCGGGAAAAAAGATAGTCAATGGTTTGTTGGTAGTTCAGCAAATAAAAAGACTTTCTGCAAATCTAATGAGGAGTTTGTCAAATGGGTCAAATAGGTCATATAAGTCAAATAAGTCATATAGGACATCATTTGACCCGTATGACTTATATGACCTATATGACTTTGGCTATCTTAGTTAACCCTGAAATTAAATTGAACAGTGAGCATGGATTCATGGTCAGCTTTGTCAAATTTGATATTCTGCAGGTATTGCATGATCGCAGTCTTGTATTCATTGCTGCTGTTAGAAGAACCCTTTGCAATACTGATGAATTTTCCTATACCATCAGGTGATACATTGATGTTTGCATATACCACCGCTTTATCCAGGTCACCCTGGAATGAATAATACCGGATGATCTTTCTGTCACCTCTTGTCACTTTCGGGCCTGATCCTGTTCCGCTACCTGTTCCATTACCGCCACCTGTACCGTTACCAGTGCCACCACCGGTTCCATTTCCATTACCAACTCCAAAGCCAAGACCTTTTCCACCACTTTTTTCAAAGTCGTCGGTTGAGCCACCGCCTTTACCAACACCGGTTGTTGTTTTTCCCAAAACAGCTTTGGGTACTTTGGGTGCGGGGACCTCTATTACTGGTTTAGGTTCTGCTTTTACTACTGATGTATTGGTGATCGTTGTAGCTTTTGGTTTTGAAACAACGGGTTTAATAATAGGAGGACTCTCTTTATCATCCGTTTCTTCCACATCTTTTGATGCTTCATTAAGTCCCGGTGCAGGAGGTGTATAGCTGGCTATGCCTGCTGCTCCTGCGGCTTGTACAGGATTACCACCACCGCCTCCGCCACTGGCTAAGGTTTGGGGTTCTTCAGGCAAATTGAGTTCTACTTCAATGCCCGGTTCCTGGATGGGTGTTTCAAACACAGGTAAATCCCATTTCAGCAGGAACATAATGAGTATCATCAAACCGGCAAAACCAGCTGTAATCATAGAGGCTTTTCTCCGGTTTTCAGCTTCAAGGGGTGCAATCATTGTAAGGTAGTTATTCATACAAAAGTACAATTTGGTGATTGGCGGTGCAAAGCATTGTTGTTCACACCTGTCAGTAACGATTCAAACACCATGCAACTTGTATAAATGGAATGCGGAAAAATGTTAAAATTTCTTCATAAAGAGCAGGAGCAGGTAATAAGATCAACCGATCCTCCTGAAAAGCCAATAAGGGAGCAGTTTCAGGACTTTTGCAACCAGCCACCAGCGGATGCTCAGGTATGATCTTCTTTTTTTCTTTTCTATAACAGTAATAATTCGTTTTGCAGCTTTTTCTACGGGCATCACCCACATCTTTTTATTCCCTTTGGCCATATGTGTATCTACAAAGCCCGGTTCTATACAGGTTATTGAAATATTTTTTTTCAGACGCTTTGCTTTTATGACTAACCCTTCAAAGTAATTACTCTGAAAAGCTTTGGAAGCACTGTAGGCCGGTGCCCAGCTATTACCACGAAGAGAAGCAATAGAAGAGATCGTTGCCAGGCTGCCATGTCCCTGCTTTACAAAATAATTAAAACCCCAATTGGCTATTTCTGCAAAACCATTTACGTTTGTGTCAATTGTCATTTTATCGATCTGCCAATCCAATTCTTTGCTGATTTCACCTCCGCCTGCGCTGATGATAAGTATGTCCAGGCCTCCAAGTTTGCTGACCAGGGAATCAAGATGGATATTACTACCAGGTTTTGTTACATCAAAGCACTCATATTCTATCCTTTGTGCAGATTGTTGCCTTATTTGTTCCAGTAACGCTGATCGTCTTCCGCTTATGCCAACTTTGTGACCTTTTTCAATATAAAGTTCCGCCAATTTTTTTCCAATGCCTGATGTAGCACCGACGATCGCTATTTTTTTGGGTTCTGTCATATTGTTGAAATTCCTGCTGCAAGTTCAATCACTTCGATCTTATCAGCCTGATCATGGAAGGTAGCCCAATTACTGCACCAAGGCCTAACAATAAAAATGTGTTTTGGCCAGCAAAGAAACTGGCTGAATGAAAAACGTAGTCTATTATAATGAGACTGGCAGTGGCGATAGCAAAACCGATCGAATTGTAAATAGTGAGAGCTGTACCTCTTAAATGTTCGGGTGCATATTGTGCTACGAGGGTGGAGAACTGTGGTGAATCCGGAACAACAGATAAACCCCATGCAAAAAGTATTGCTATAAAAAAATAAGAAGGAAGCTGGAATGCAAAAGGTGAAAGGAAACAACAGGTCCCGGATATGAATAAAGCGATCGTTGCGACTTTTGCGCTGCCAATTTTTTGTGATAAATATCCACCGCCAATACAACTAATGGTTCCGCAACCAATAATAAAGAAACTTAGCAGCGGGACATTTAATGCGATGCCATTTTTTTCTGCATATAATCCAAGGATCAGCGGCACAAATCCCCAAAATGTATATAGCTCCCACATATGCCCGAAATAACCAAAGGCTGCCTGCCGCCATTTTTTTGAATTAAAAATCTCTCTGAAAGCATTCCACTGAAAACCGCCTGATCTTTTTCTATATGGGCCATCACCTACAAATAATAACATGAGTAAACCTCCGATCAAAGCAAACAGCGAGGTATAATATAAAACCGATCTCCACGGCAATTCAAAATCCCGGTTTTTTAATAAATGCGGAAATGCAGTTCCTAATACCAATGCTCCCAATAAAAACCCAAGAGCCTTACCCAATCCTTTTTCATACCAGTCGGCGGCTATCTTCATGCCCACCGGGTAAATGCCGGCAATAAAAAAACCGGTAAGGAATCTTAAAACAAAAAGGGAAGCGGCATCTTTTGCCAGCCATGCCACGGCAGAATTGGTTAATGCCCCGAGCAGGGAGCTGATGAAAAAAAGTTTTACCGGGGAATAACGATCAGCCAGTGATAAAAAAGCAAATACAAGAGTGCCTGCAATAAACCCAAGCATAACGGCCGATGTGACCTGGCTTACGGCATACTGGCTCAGGTGCAGCGCTTGTTTCAATTCAGGAAGAACAGCATTCCCAACAAACCATAAGGATGTACCAGCGAATTGCGACAATACAATGATCGGGAGAATTCTTTTACGGTTCATCTTTTCAGTTACCGGATTCAGTTTTACTTTTCATGTTTGCAATTACTAAACCTGCAGCAACTAAAATAAAACTAATCAAATGAATGGAAGTAATTTTTTCATGAAGAAGGATGACCGCTTCGATACTGCTGAACACCGGGATCAGGTTGCCAAACAATGCGGTCCTGCCAGTTCCAAGATTTCTTATTGCTTTGTTCCAAATCAAAAAACAAATAACGGAAGCGCCAAGACCAAGATAAAGAATGGATGAAAGGTTGGACAGGTTAATTTCAAACCCTCCGGAGTTCTTTAATTCAACTAAATAAAATGGAAGAAGGATGATAGTGCCTATCCCGAAAATGACAAAAAGAAAATTAACGGAGTTCATGGCAACCGGTTTCTTTTTTACCATGGTATTATAGATGGCAAAAGTGAATGCAGCTGCCAGTATCCACCAGTCACCTTTGGTGAATGAGAAATTCAGCAGGGTCTCCAAGCTTCCCTTGCTTAACAATAAAAGAACGCCAATGATACATATGCACATGCCGGCGATCCTCATCCATGTAATTCTTTCTTTCAAAAAGATCCTGGCAAAGATCACTGACATAATAGGAGAGGTGCAGGTTCCAAGTAAAGCCATATTGATGGCTGTTGAATAATGACCGGCGATATAAACAAAAGTGTTGAACATACTGACTCCGGTAACAGCAGTCAGCAACAAGAACCAAAAATTTGATTTTATTATATTTAATTCTGCCGTGAAATATTTCCAGGCGAAGGGAAGAATAATAATGGTAGCGGAAAGCCAGCGAAAGAATGCAAGGGTAACAGGAGGAATATCTTTTATGATCCCCCGGGCAATTATGAAATTGCCTGACCAGATAAGTGTTGCCGCAATGGCCAGGCTAATGCCGGTATAAACATTCTTCTTTGCTGTTGATGAATACATTTAGAATGAGTTAGCCTCAGCGAAGATAACCTGCCCCGGCGCATTTATTTACTAAGGATAAAAATCTTGCTGGTTTGTTTCAATTTCAATAACTTTCCTGAAAGCACAGATATGAGAAACAGCCACCTGCTCTCTGTGCTCTCATTATTCCTGCTCGTACCCGCATCAATAACAAGGGCGCAGCCGGTCTTACCACTTAAGAATGATCATTTACCTGTAGCGGTATTGTACTCCTCTGTTACGAACAAATTCTTTCACCTAAATAAATAAATATGAAACTGTCATCATTTACCGGTGTTAGCTTTTCGGGCAAAATAATATCAGGGTTATTACCATTACTGTTGCTCTTTACTGTAAATGTATCCGGGCAAGGATTGCCTTCGGCTCCAAAAAAACTGATCGAAACCGGTATTGAGAACTGGAACAACATTTATGGTGGAAATGTAAAAGCTGTTGGATGGACCTATGAAGGCATTATCAAAACAGAGAAGCAACAAAATGATATTGCTTCAGAGATGACCGATCCTTCAACAACATGGTTTCCCAGCGGCGATATTAAAAAACCGGCATTAATGACGGCATTACGGATACCCGATGATCCAAAGTAAAACTGCCGGCCATCACCGCATGGCAGGGCATGGTCCGGAATAAGGTGAAGACCGGGCAACATATAGCGAGGTTGAAATGGACCAAAGGAAATATTTCTTTTACATCTGTCTGCGTCACTGATGAGAATACGGTTGTATATGACAATATGCTTTCAAATACTGCATACATGGATCATCATAGTGTATGTTTTGATTACAGGATAGGAACATTTTGGCAAACCAAATACGAGGACATGGACTTTGGCGCCATCAAAGCAGAACTTAAGATCAGGTGTATAAACGGAACACCCATTTGCGATCATCAATGTGATGCACAAATTGATCTTGGAGAAGCAAAGATCAGTTGCAAAGTGGAAACGATCGGCAATTGTTGCAAACTTTCCTGGGTTTACGGCTGGGCAACCGGGCTGAAGTCTGTAAAACTTAGTGTAAATGAATTTGGAGTAGAGATCACAGGCGTACTTGGTTCAAGCGGTTCGGGTGACGGCAGTTGTACGGAGTGTTGTCCACCTATATCTACAACGATGATTCCGGTACAAACAGACGGAGGCTCTGTTGCTGATGACGGACCGCAACAAATAAGAACTCTTTCAGTAAAAACAATTGAAGGCGAAGTGGTGGATGTAAAAGTTCCGAATAATATCCGGCCCGGAGACCATATTAGCGGAAGCGTAGCAAAAAACATAGTAAAAAAGAGACCCTCGGACACTTTAGATGGAGCGGTGATAGATATAAACGGTCAGCAACATCAATTAAGAGGTAAGAATTTTACTTTCCTGGTGCCGTCTGGCGCTGCATCCATTCCATTTATCATTAAGAATAGCAAAGGCGAGTCGATTGGGACGACTCAAATTCCAATTAATACGCTTGCTATCCCACAACTTCCTGCTGGTACCAGCATACCTCCACAACAAATTGAAATGCCTCCACCGCATTCGCCGGGAAATTTTGTGCCGGTGAATTATTGCCAGCCCGGGCAGCCATTGACCATCAATGGAAATTTTGATGGAAATGCTGCTAATACAAAAGTTTCCATTAATACTATTCCTTGTGAAGTACTGGCCGAATCAGACAGGGGCAGTTTTGTAAATGTTCCTTCTAATCTTCCGGCTGGTAAAGCATCGATCACCATCAAGGAGGGGGGCGTTACAAAGACAATGCCGATCCAGGTAATAACGACAGATCTTAAGGCTAATAAAAAAATTGTGCAAAGAGGTACAAAGGCAACGGTCACTGCTACAGTAAAAGGGCTGGAAAATCTTGACCTGAATAATAATAATTTCAAAATTGAATTGACAAACGGTTCCCCGGGTGTGATTCAATTCATGAATCCAAATACAACTACTATAACAAGGGATATCAACAGCAGTAATGTAAAGAATGGTGTTTTCACTTTTACTACCGATATTACCGGTACAACTACAGGATCATATGCAGTAGGTTCAAATGTTAGCTCCACCACCGGTGCCAACTGCTGGAAAAAATACCAGGATCGCATGGACAATTGTGAAGCACAGCAAAAGAAATGTTATGAAGATTGTGTTCTTACAGGAAAGAAAGACATCGAACTTCTCGTATGCTATGAAGGTTGTAACACTGCTCTCAAGTTTTGCGTTTTGGCTGGCTGGAACGATTACCTGGATTGTTTGAGGAAAATATTTGGGTATTGATCACGGAGTTTTAAATTCTGCCAGGGTTTGCAATATGCGGCCCTGGTTTTTAATGCGCAAAATCCATCTCAAACTTTCCCCGGATGCGTTCGATAGGAGGGTTGAAATAACCATACTTCAGTTGCGGGAATTCTTCGCGGATAAGTTCCTGCAATTGTTTTACGCCAAGACATTCGCCGGTGTCGCTCATACCTATTTTACCCAGGTACCAATCAGGATCAATATTAAAATTGCGCCACTGGATCATTTTTAAACCTGTTTCTTGAATAAGCTTTCTTAAGGCTTCATATTCAGCGACTGAGTCGGTCATTCCTGGAAATACAAAATAGTTGATAGATGTCCATCCGCCGAAACTGCTTACTACTTTCAGGCTTTCAATAATATCATCAAAGTCGTAGTTATTGGGACGATAATAGGGCATATAAATCTCTCTTCTTGCAGAGTTGGTGCTTACACGGATCGAATTCAATCCTGCTTCACACAATGCTTTTACCGATTCTGGATTAGAGCCATTGGTATTGATATTGATACTTCCTTTCGATGTATGCTTTCTTATTTCAATAATGGCATCACGGATGGTCTCCCACATCAATAATGGTTCGCCTTCGCAGCCTTGTCCAAAACTAATGATAGGATAGGGAGCCGATTCAAGATGCGGCACAGTGAATTCTACAATTTCTTCCGCA
>DATHDV010000206.1:0-4629 GCA_035318845.1 Chitinophagaceae bacterium | reverse complement strand
CTCGCCGCCCCTTTCTCCACTTGTGGAGAAGGGTTGGGGATGAGGGCCCACTCCTTAATATTGGCCAACGGTCCTTCGCCGTCAGGCCCCGGGCTATAACTTTCTACTTCAGGTAATATCAATGGCAATTCCTTTTCATCCAACGGATATGCGATCCCATCTTTCCAAATGATCGGGAAGGGTTCGCCCCAATAGCGTTGCCTGCTGAATGCCGCATCCCGCATTTTGTAATTCACTTTTCGTTTGCCAATGCCTGCCAGTTCCAGGTCAGCAATTACAATATCGATCGCTTTGCGCATTTCAATGCCATTTAAGAAATCGCTGTTCTGCAGTTTTGCCTCATAAGTTGGATTGGCTTCTTCTCCATTGTAATAGTCGCCAATGATATTCGTGATGGGAATATTAAAATGCTTTGCAAATTTGTGATCCCTTTCATCACCGCAGGGTACTCCCATAATAGCGCCGGTGCCATAACCTGCGAGTACATATTCTGAGATCCAGATAGGGATCGCTCTTCCATTAAATGGATTCAATGCATAAGAGCCTGTAAATACACCGCTGATCTTTTTTTCGGCCATCCTTTCTCTTTCACTCCGGCTTTTTACATAAGCGATGTATTCATCAACTGGCTGCTTTTGTTCTGGAGTTGTGATCTGTTCTGTCAGTTCATGCTCCGGTGCGATGACCATAAAGTCAACACCGAAGATGGTATCAGGTCTTGTAGTATAAACGGTCAAACGTGAGAAGTCAGACGTGAGATGTTTGACGTTTGATGTCTCACGTTTTACTTCAAAATCAATCTCCGCCCCGCTACTCTTCCCGATCCAGTTCGTCTGCATCTCCTTCATCGCTTCGCTGAAATCAACTTTCTCCAATCCTTCCAGCAAACGATCGGCATATTCCGTAATGCGCAGGTACCATTGACGCAATGTTTTTTTCACCACCGGATAGCCTCCACGTTCACTAACTCCATTTATTACTTCGTCATTGGCCAATACGGTTCCCAATGCTTCGCACCAGTTCACTTCACCATAGCCGCAATAAGCCAGCCGTCTTCTCATTAATATCTCTGCTTTTTCTTTTTCGGAAAAAGCATTCCATTGCCGGGCGGTAAAATGTTTGCCGGGTATAGGTTCTCCTGTTTTGGGCATGGCGCCCTTCGTCTCATACTTTTTAATAAGCAATGAAATAGGCAATGCCTTTTTTTCTGTATGGCAGAAATAGCTGTTGAACAATTGCAGGAAGATCCATTGCGTCCATTTATAATATTCCGGCTTCGATGTATTCACTTCCCGGTCCCAGTCGAAGGAAAAACCGATCTTATCCAGCTGGCTGCGGAAATTCTTAATATTATTTTCCGTTGAAACCGCAGGATGAATGCCGTGATCAATAGCATATTGTTCCGCGGGCAAACCAAATGCATCATACCCCATCGGGTGCAGCACATTAAAACCTTTCAGTCTTTTATACCTTGAATAAATATCGGAAGCGATATAGCCAAGCGGGTGACCCACATGCAAACCGGCGCCACTCGGATAGGGAAACATATCCAGCACATAGCATTTCGGTTTGGAAAGATCATTCTCTACTTTGTAGGCGTTTGATCCTTTCCATTTATCCTGCCATTTCTTTTCAATATCTCTGAAGTTATACTCCATGCCGTTCCTGATATTTTTTATTTGGTCATCGTCCGGTTCTGTGATCATCGTCCCTTGTGTCACACTCTTCATCTTCCGGTTCGCTATTCATCAATTAATACTGTGTAAGTATTGCTGAATAGAAGTACTGCAGTACAAGTGTGCGACGCAAGGGACGATGATAGTAGCAATGCCGCTTGCCCAAAAGTTTCTTTAACAAATCTTATAGTTCATATGGCAATATGAACCACCAGCAATCGTTTAATTGAACAGCAAAAATACTGATTGTTGCCCTAAACTGCTATTTTTGCGTGTCCTGTTACCATTATATAGCCATGATAATTGAAACGGGGCGCTAACCCATAACTCTGAAAAAACATTTTTCATGTCTCAATCAGGTAAAGCTTCCATCAAACGCGGCAAACCATCTTACTTCATGTCCATCCTCGGCGTGACCCTGGTATTATTTGTACTCGGTATTATCGGCTGGCTGATCATCAATGCCGGTAAGTTAGGACAGCATTTTAAAGAAAATGTGGAAGTGAGTGTGGACATCAGGGAAAATCTTAACCCGAAGGACAGCGTTGCGCTTCTGCAATACATCGCTTCCAAGCCATATGTAAAAGAATACCAGTACATCAATAAGGAAATGGCCCGCAAATTATATATCCGTGATGGTAATAAAAGCTGGGACAATATATTAGACTATAACCCGCTGCCCAACAGTATCAGTTTTAAACTCAAGAAAGAGTATGTCAATACAGACAGCCTTACAAACATAAAAGCCGACCTGGAAAAACAAACCTATGTGACCGAGGTCAGGTACCAGAAGGAGCTTGTTGATTCGCTGAATAAAAATATCCGGAAATGGAGCCTTATCCTGCTTGCCATTGCTTTTATATTATCAGTAGTTGTTATTATCCTTATTGATAACACCATCAGGCTTGCCATGTTCAGCAACAGGTTCCTTATTAAAACCATGCAAATGGTAGGCGCTACACGCTGGTTCATTGCGAAACCGATGAATATAAAAGCCATCATCAATGGCGCCATCAGCGGGGTGATAGCTGTAGCAGCAATATGGCTATTTGTAATATGGGCCGAAAATTATGAGCCTGCTCTCAAAGCCATTCATGATTCAGGCAGCCTGTTGTTTTTATTTTTTGGTCTTATCGTAATTGGCGTTGGCATTACCCTCTTCAGCACCAACCGCAGCGTGGTGAAATACCTTAAAATGAAGCTGGACGATCTTTATTAAAGTCAATGGTGAATAGTGAATGGTCAATAGCTTTTTACCCTTATTCACTATTGACTATTCACCATTCACTAAAATCCCTATATTGCAGCTCCAAAATTGTTCTCCATGGCAGATAATAAAACAACTCCTTCCATTTTCAATAAGGATAACTATAAATGGATGCTCATCGGCCTGCTGGTCATAGCCGTTGGCATGTTCCTGTTGTCAGGCGGCGCCAGCAACAAAGACCCAAAAATATTTAATAAAGATGCCGTGTACAGTACGACCCGCATCACCATTGCACCTATCCTGATCCTGGCGGGACTGGTGATCGAGATCTTTGCTATTTTCAGGAAACCGAAACTTAATTAGTTGATTTGATAATTTGGTGATTTGATGATGTGCTGATTAATTCGTCAGTAAGTATACATTTTCGCAATACCGAATTATCAAATCAGCTCATTATCACATTAGCACATTCCATTTATGACTATTGTTGAAGCTATCATTCTCGCCATTGTAGAAGGATTGACAGAATTTCTTCCTGTTTCCTCCACCGGGCATATGATCATTACCAGCTCATTACTGGGCATTCAACGAGATGAATTTACCAAGTTGTTTGAAGTATCTATACAGTTCGGGGCCATCATGGCCGTGGTGATTTTATATTGGAAAAAATTTTTTGAATTCCGCAGCTGGCAGTTTTATGCCAAATTGATCGTTGGTGTGATACCGGCGCTTGTACTCGGTTATTTATTCTCGGATAAAATAGATGCTTTACTGGAAAGCCCTACCACGGTTGCCATCGCGATGCTGGCCGGCGGTGTTATCCTCATGTTCATTGATAACGTATTCAAAAAGCCGGAGATCGAATCAGATGACCAGGTAAGTTTTGGAAAATCTTTTATCGTGGGCCTTTGGCAAAGCATTGCAATGGTTCCGGGTGTAAGCCGGAGCGCCGCTTCTATCATTGGCGGGATGTCGCAAAAATTTACCCGCTTCGTGGCGGCTGAATTTTCTTTCTTCCTGGCGGTCCCAACTATGTTTGCCGCTTCTGCTTATTCTTTGTTTGTAAAAAAATGGGGACATGACGACATGACAAGAAAAGGCTACCAGGTCATTATAGATTCATCAGACAATACCATTGCTTTTGTGGTTGGTAATGTCGTGGCATTTGTGGTGGCTTTGCTGGCCATCCGTTTCTTTATTAATTATCTGAAAGTATACGGGTTCAAAATTTTTGGTATGTACAGGATCATTGCAGGCATTGCACTCCTTATCCTGTTACTTACAAAAGTTATAAACGGATAAATCCTTAATTTCATACAAAGGTTTTTAATAACAGCGTTTTCATTAACTATAAAAAAAGTAAACATGAAATCAATTATTCTTTCGTTGCTCGTTGCCGTTTCACTGGCAGCTTGTTCCAATTACGGCAAAAAAGTAAAGACCGGCTATATAGAAGTATATTATAAAGATGGTATTACGGAAGAACAGGCAAAGAAGCTCTCCTCTCTTTTTAACGACGCTGTTCAATCAGCAAATCCTGGTTCTAAAACCCGCAAAAGTTTCCAGGTTTCCAAACCTTCGGATTCCGTGTTGTTGAAAATGGTGGTTGATAAAAGCAAAATGGAAAAAGTGGGAGACGAGACCTTTTATGCAATATCCCAACTTGTATCGGACAGTGTGTTCAATGGCGGACCGGTAAATCTTATGCTGACAGATAACCGTTTTAAGCCAAAACGTACTCTCGCA
>DATHDV010000205.1:0-10800 GCA_035318845.1 Chitinophagaceae bacterium | reverse complement strand
TTTCCGTTCATTTTATAACCCGTTGCATCGCCTACTGTTCCTGTGAATACAAACTGTCCTGCTTGTTTTGCCATAACAATGATTTTAATTGACTATCCTCATAACTGATCAAATATACAGCGGCCGCCTGCCCTCACTGTTCACTTAGGGACTCGTAGGGACTTCAAGGGACTCAGAAGGACTCAAAAGGACTCGCAAGGACTTGTAAGGACTTGTAGGGAACAATTTAGTAGTTAAATATGAGAGAATGAAAGGATTGTGTTATGCCTGGTTGTACGTCCTGGAATAGTTTTACAGGTTACAGGACATGACCGGGATCCGGCCCGCACCTTTAATAAGCAATAAACTCCCTGATCAGTCTCTGTACAAATGCATGGCTGTAGTATACCTGCCCCATAGCGATCTCTATGCTATCCCTCAAAGGAGGCGATCTTTAGGCAATGGCCGGGCGTTGTTCGGGCATTGTAACAGCATTGTTGAAGCATTGTTACTGCTACCCCGGTTCCTGTTCTCAATTACATCAAGCCTCCGCCCCGGTTAGTGTCCGGCAGAAACCAAAAAACGAAATACCTGAAGCATTGGGGGTATGACATCACTCACTATTTTTCGTGGGCGCATCTGTGATCGGGAATGTTACGGTTAACACGCAGCCCTGCCCGGTTTGAGAAACAAAATCAGCCGTTCCGTTATAAGACGTTGCCCGGCTTTTGATATTGGCAATCCCGATCCCTTTTCTTTTTTGCCCGGTATCAAAACCAACACCATTATCCGAGATGGAAAGCATGATGGATTTTTTGGTTTGCACCAGGCTGAGCCTGATCTCGGTTGCCCTGGCGTGTTTTAAAATATTATTGAGTTGTTCCTGCACGATCCTGAAAATATTCAATTTGAATTTATCGTTCACGCTATTTTCTTTAAAACTCTTCGACACACAGGATATTTTCACCGGGTTTATTTGCATGGTATCCTGGGCAATGTTGTCGATAGCTTCGCTAAGTCCAAGGTTTTTAATAATATCCGTTGTTAGTCCTTTAGATAATTTCCTGATCTCTTCAATAGCCGAAAGTGTATATAAGGAAGAACGGTTTATATACATCTCGCTGTTCACTCCTCCCTGTTTTGCCATCTCAAGATATAGCTTGGAGGCACCCAGTAACTGGTTTACATTATCATGCAGTTCTTTTCCTATATCCGACCTTGCCGTTTCCTTCGCATCCTCTGTGGCTTCTGCTATCTGCTTTTCTTTTAACTTAACTTCCTGCAGTAGCTTTTCTTCCAGCACTTTTTGTTTACTGATATCATGCATGGACCCTATCATGCGGTAAGCCCTTCCATCAGGGTTTCTCAGGATAATGCGGCTGCTTAATATATTAGCCACAGAATTATCGGCTCTTAAAAAACGATAGCTATATTTCCACTCCGTTTTTTCAGATGCAAGCATCTTTCGATAATCCTCCATCACTATTTCTTTATCGTCGGGGTGAATATGGCCCATCCAATCCTTCGCCTGCGTCATATTGTTGGTTATTTTATAGCCAAATTCTTTTTCATACCCATCGCTTACGATTATTTCATTCGTTACTAAATCAGCATCAAATAATACATCAGATGAAGAATTGAAGATGAGCTTAAAACTTTCTTTATACGCCGTAGACAGATCCCCTTTACTAACAATTTCCTGCTCCAGCTTTTTTTCGAGTTCCTGCAGCCTGCTTACGTCCTGTGTGGCTCCTATCATCCGGATTGCTTTTCCTCTCCTGTCTCTTACAATGCTTGCCCGGCTGACAACAGAGGCTACAGAGCCATCATAGCGTTTGATCTTATAAGAATCATCCCAGTTTTTTTTACGGGAAGCAAGTACTTTCATTACTTTTTTGATCGTACCCTCTCCTTCTACAAGAAGATCTTTGGACAGATCTTTAAAATCAACTGTATTGTTTTCGAGTTTATACCCAAACACTTCTTCAATACTGTCGCCAATATAAACCTGGCCGGTAACAATATCCCAGTCCCACATTACATCATAAGAGGTTTTGGCTATATGTTTTATCCATTCGTTATTTTCGGCCAGCCCGGCGTCGGCTTTTGCCTTGGCCAGTATAATATCGTCGGCAACTATCTTTTCCTTTTTAATATCGATACTTATTTGCTTTGACTTAGCCAGGGCAATATCGTCGGCAACTATCTTTTCCTTTTTAATATCAATGCTTATTTGCTTTGATTTAGCCAGGGCAATATTATCGGCAACTATTTTTTCTTTTTGGGTGTCAATCTCTTTTTGCTTTGATTTAGCCTCGGCAATATCATGGGCAACTATTTTTTCTTTTTGGATGTCAATCTCTTTTTGCTCCGATTTAGCCATGACAATATTATCGGCGACTATTTTTTCTTTTTGGGTGTCAATCTCTTTTTGCTCCGATTTAGCCAGATCAATATTATTGGCAACTATCTTTTCCTTTTGGGCATCAATATCCTTTTGCTTTGATTTAGCAAGGACTATATTATCGGCGACTACCTTTTCTTTAGCCGTATCAATATTCTTTTGTTCCAGGATGCTTTGGCTTATATCTGCAATGGTGGTGATCGATTTTTCAATACCATCCTTATCCTTAAAAACCGCAGAAGTGATCTGGCAGGAAAATTTCTTACCACTTTTTTTTACGGCTGTTACCAATGCTATGGAACGGCCTTCAGTTGTTCTCTGTTTCAGCATCTTTTTAAAGTTGCTTTCTCTTATATCAAAAATATCTGCCCTGTTTTTGGTTAATAATCCCTTTTTAGAATAACCCAGGAGTTTGCAGGCAGCGCTATTGGCCAGTATTATTTTTCCACTACTGACGATGACGATGATATTGGCCAGTGCAGCATTATCAAAGGCAAGGTGATGAAGAATGTCATCACTTGCAGCAGAAGATTTTTTAGAGATGTCGGGGAGTTTCTTGTTGTTAGATTGTGATATTTTACGCATAAACAGATAAGGTTCATCAGTAAGATAGGGTTTATATTTGAAATTCAGGCTGCAAGGTCGTTAGACAGAAAAAAAAGTTTGTAGAATTAATTCTACTGCCACCTGCTTATTACCAGGGAATCCAAAGGTTTCGTAATTATTTGATCAACTCTTTAGATGCATTGACGAGACAAGCAGCCAGGGTCATAAACAATTGCTGATCGGCGGGAGAAAGATTAACGGTAGATTCTTTATTATTGTTGCCTTTAAAAACAATATGATTGATCTTAGTCAAGAAAATAATAGCCTCTTCAATCACTAAGATACGAAATAATCTTTTGCACCATACAATTGGCCAAACTCCAGTTTGAACTTATTCCTGACATACAGCTTTCCAAATCATTTAATAACAAAATTTTGGGCTTCAATATCTTTTTGTATTTGTCCATGAACACTTTTGAAATCCCTATATACTGGCTCTTTCCGGCAAAATCAAATTGTAAGACAATTTGCCCATTCAATCCAGTTTCACTCTGGAGGTTTTGAATATAGCATTTGTCGTTTTGGATGAACCCGACTGATGAATTTGAAGTAAAATTATTATAATCATCCAATTTTATCTGGTAAAAGTTTTCAACTAAAATTGCATTAGACGGTTGTTCCATCAATTCCTTTATAGAAATTTTCTGTGAAAACCCTTGTGACATTTTTAGAAAGACCGAAATAAAAATCAAGGTTTTAAAAAATATTCTATTCATATCATAGTATTAAGTGTTATAAAAATTGTTTTTTTAGTTTGTATATTTTTCTCCAACAAAACAATTGTCTGTATTTACATACAAAATCTTAGCTGACTGCGTTATATCAAGCTTTAAATTTTGTCTCGCAGTCTCTATTAGTTCCTTGCTCTGTTTCATCATAAAACCGGACCAAAATAAAACTATTATAATTTTATCATTTGCAAACCTATAGTTAGTATCAATAGGTTCGATGTACGAAATTAAAAGTGACAATCTTAATGCCGAATCTGTAATTGGAATTGTAGTTTTAGGCACAAATTCTTCAAATTGATGGTTCTTGTTCCATTTTAACTTAGGAAATCCTCCGGTGTAGCAATTATTGTGAAAAGAAATTAGTGTTCCCGTTTCGTCAAAATATAACAGTTGAAGTGGCTGTTCATATTTCGAAATCATTGGGGAGCATCTGATAACATCTTTATCTTTTTTTAATGTATCCTTCTTTTCTATATGGCTAAAAAAATCTTTATTGAGAACAAATGACTGACCAGGATTAATTTTCAACTTTTTGCTCATCTCTCTAACTTCATCTTTCGTTACAAACCTGGGATCTTTGATTCCATACATACTTAGCAAAACGCTTTTACAGCTTATGAAAATAACACTACTAAGAAGGAAAAGTATTAGAAAAGAATGTTTCACTGTTGTTATTTATCCCCCTGCTCTGCAATCAAAGCAGGGGGATACGTTTTTAGTAACTGACAGTCACAACAATTTCCCCGTATGTATACTTGCTTTTGTATACAGCATAATCACCATTTGAAACAGTAAATGCAGATGATGAGTTGAATTTTGAAGCATCCGTATTGTCAACATAAGGACTTGTGTCAACCGGACAAACATCGTGTTCATCATTGGCGGAAAGGAATATTATATGCATTAGGTTATCAGTTGCAGACAATTTTACCCAAACTATGCCATAACCCTGGCTAATTTGTGTTTCAGTCAAACCCTGATCTTCTGATAATGCAACAGGTTTGAGGTCGATACATATACAAACGCCAATCGGGCAAGGGCAACCCGGACAAACGCAATGCGGGCAAGTACAATGACCATTCCCGTGATGTCTAAAAGCAACTCCTACTTTCTTATAGCCATTGTTAATAAAGTCTGAGTAAGAATACATCTGGCTTTGATTAAGAAAATCGTTGCGTGATTGTGAATATGAAACTGAATTAGAACTAAGCAAAAGGATGGCTGAAAGGCACAGGGTTACACATAGCTTTTTCATAAATTTTATTTAAAAAATCCCACCTACTCTTTTTTCGGTTTTCGGTAATCCCGAGTCAATAGCGTAATAGTGGGGAAAACAACCGGTTGTTTATAAGCCAGGGATTCGGCTTGCCCAATGCTATTGACAGAATAAAGTTTCATAACATATTTTTTTTTACCTAATTTCATAAGAGATTTTTGTTGCCCAACCGGCAACAAAAATTGACCCATTGTCAACTTCTCAGAGGCTCATATAGTAGTAAATGGTTTGGTGAAATAGCTTGTTAACGTTTGTAACAAGCAATGTATAAATTCATTTTATATGGCTTCTGAAGAAAATCAATCAAAAAGAATTGGCAGGAGAATTAGAGCGGAAAGAACGGCCAAATTAATTAAGCAGGAAATTCTTGCCAAGAAAGTATCGCTTAGTAAATCCGAAATCAGCAGAATTGAAAATGGACAGCGAGAATTAAAAGTTTCTAAACTTTATGAAATCGCAGAAGCAATAGGAATTAGTGCTTCAAAACTTATTGAAGATGAGTAAACAGTTCGTTCACCACGGTTAGCATCCGAAAGAAAGCAAAAAAACATATCTGCTCCCCCACGACAAACTATTGAATAAGTGTCTTCGACTCATTGACCAGGCAAGCAGCCAATGCCATAAACAATTGCTGATCGGCAGGAGAAAGATTAACGGTAGATTCTTTATTGTTGTTGCCTTTAAAAACAATATGGTTGATCTTTTGTGTGGTCATCTTGGTCAGCATAGATGGCAGGGTGGCCGTGTTACGGAATATAAAATGAAACAATCCTTCGCAGTTCATCGAACCGCCATTGCGGGCCGTTAATTTTAGTTTGGTCCCTTCAAAAAAAACAAATGCCGTTGAATTATTATCATAACACCTGTCAACACCTTCAATGGAAAAAAGAAAATCTATTTCCGCTTTGGTTGCATCTATAGTTACGGAACCTCCATCCACCGGAATAAAGCCGGTGGAAATTTTAATTTCTTTTGTAAAAGGGTCTTTTTCACTGTTCAGCTTACACCCGATAGCTATCGGGTCCTGGGCCATGGAAAAGAAAGGAATGAACAGGCAGGTTATTAAAATATATCGCATAAGGGCAAATTATGAATTAAAATAATGATCTGTTGATTTGTTACTGAAACAAGAACGTTAAAATCCTCCCCAGGTTGCAATTTTGCAAATATTTTTTGATGCTCCCCTTACCTACCGCTAGTGTATCACCCGATAGCTATCGGGTTTGAATATAAACCACGAAGGCGCCAGGACACTAAGTTACACAAAGCATTCCTGGTGAACCCTTCGTGCCTTCGTGTCTTTGGGGTTCAATAATTAAAAAAATGAACCTGCTATACTACCTACCTGCCCATTCGTTAATATTATTATCTTTATAAACGCATCATCCGGCTTTTCCGGAGCCGGCAGATCCGGCCAGGTGTCGTCCCTAAAAATTCATGAAACGGCTTGCACTTATTATTGTATTGCTCACCACTCTCTGTTCGACAGCAGGTGCAAGTCATATTACCGGCGGAGAAATGTCCTATCGCTTTGTAGGAATGAATAATGGCCTGTATAAATATGATGTCACACTAAAACTTTACCAGCGCTGCAATAGCGGACGCCAGTTCCCCAACCCTGCCATCATTTCTATTTTTAATAAAACAAACGGCAGCCGCTTCGCGGATATCAATGTCAATATCAGCAGCACAGAAAACATCAGGATCACCAACCCCGATCCCTGTATTACCAACCCGCCTGAAGTATGTTATGATGTAGCTTATTATTATTTCACTATTTCATTGCCTTCCTCAGCAGCCGGGTGGGTGATCGCCAGCCAGGTCAATTACCGGATCGCCGGCATTACTAACCTGGCCCCCGGGTATAATAATGTTGGAGCAACTTATACGGCTGATGTCCCCGGCACGGCTGCTATTGCCAGTGGTCCGGAAAATAACAGCGCAAAATTTATTGGTAACGACCTGGTAGTTGTTTGTGCAGACAATAATTTTACGTACAGTTTTGCAGCACAGGATGACGATGGTGATGTGCTGAATTATTTCTTTTGCGATGCCTATGCAAGTACCAGTACTGCGGGTGGTAATCCAACGCCTACAAACCCACCACCCTTCCCTTCGGTTCCTTATAATTCTCCGGGTTTTTCCGGAACTACCCCATTAGGGAATAATGTGCAGGTGGATCCCAATACCGGTTTAATAACCGGCATAGCACCTCCATCCGGAATTTATGTGGTGACCGTTTGTGTCCAGGAAATACGAAACGGGCAGGTGATTGCAACGCAGAGAAAGGACCTTCAAATTTTTATTGCCGATTGCAGCATTGCATCTGCATCCCTGTTGCCGGAATACTTGCTTTGCGGCAATACACAAACTATAAACCTTACGAACCAGTCTTCCAGCCCGTTGATCTTTACGCAGGATTGGGAAGTTCTTGATAATACAGGGATGATCATCGCTGCTACCACCGGGAACATTCTTAATTACACGTTCCCTGTTGCCGGTCTTTATACCGTAAAACTCGTTATCAACCGCAATCAACCCTGCAGTGATTCGACAACTGCTGTTATAAGGGTCTTTCCCGGCTTTGTTCCTGGTTTTACTTCAACAGGTATCTGTGTTACCCGGCCAACTTTCTTCACTGACCTGAGTAGTTCGGTCTATGGTACGGTCAATTCCTGGAAATGGGATTTTGGCGAACCGACAACGACACTGGATAATTCAACCGCTCAACATCCAACGTATGCTTATCCTACTTCCGGGACAAAAGATGTTCGGTTGATCGTTACAGACACCAAAGGTTGCAGGGATACTATCAATAAAAATGTCGTCATCATTGATAAGCCAACGATCAGTCTTGCATTCCGGGATACATTGATCTGCAATTTTGACAACCTCATGCTGCAGGCAAGCGGCACAGGGATCTTTAGCTGGTCACCTCCCGTAAATATTATTAATGCAAACACAGCCACGCCGATTGTTTCGCCATTAACAACCACTACGTATTATGTTGATCTGTATGATAATGGTTGTATCAACAGGGATTCTGTGAAAGTAAGAGTCGTTGATCATGTCAGCCTGCAGGCTATGGCTGATACAACTATTTGCAGAACTGATACCATACAATTAAAAGTGATCTCCAATGGATTGAAATATATATGGACACCGGCTTCACAGCTTATTGATCCAACCGTACAAAATCCGTTGGCTATTACTTTTGGTTCTACCAATTACCTGGTCACTGCTATTATTGGCGGATGCTCGGCCAATGATAATATCTATGTTACTACTGTTCCTTACCCGCTGGTGAATGCCGGCACTGATTCTTCAGTCTGCTATAACAGCACTGCATACCTTCATGGCTTAACGGATGGAAGTTCCTGGCAATGGTCTCCGCCCAATTCATTAAGTGCTCCCTCTATGCTGAACACAATTGGTTATCCTCCCAGGACCACAGCCTTTGTTCTTACTGCATATGATACAAAGGGCTGTCCGAAACCCGGAAGAGATACCGTTATTATAACCGTTCTTCCCAAAATGCATGTGTCTGCCGGAAGAGATACAGCCGTCATTACCGGTCAGCCCCTGCACCTGAATGCAACGGGTGGTGAAAGCTATACATGGTCGCCGGCCACTTTTCTTTCATCGACCACTACTCCTAACCCGGTTGCATTGTTCAGCGATCCATCAACCGGTATAAGATATAAAGTGGTAGCTTTTACCAATGAAGGTTGTTCCGATTCAGCTTTTATAGTTATAAAAGTTTTTAAAACACTGCCGACCGTATTTGTCCCTTCTGCTTTTACTCCTAACAATGATGGATTGAATGACATGATCCGTCCCATAGCTGTTGGCATAAAAAGTATTGAGTATTTCAATATCTATAATCGCTGGGGACAATTGCTCTTTTCAACAAAAACGAATGGACATGGCTGGGATGGGAAGATCAATGGCCAGCTTCAGTCCACCGGCACATTTGTGTGGATGGTAAGAGCTACCGATTATACCGGCGCTGCTTATTTTCAGAAAGGAGTGTTTACATTGATACGGTAGTACCCGGCAACCGTTGAACCACAAAGGCACAAAGTCACGGAGAAACACAAAGTAATCTTTGTGTCCCGATAGCTATCGGGATTGTGTCTTGGTGTCTTAGTGGTTTGTATTAACACCTATTTTCAAACCCGATAGCTATCGGGTGAGTCGCTACCCGGCAACCTCCATTTTTTTATTTGCGATAAGAGAAATTAAAAGCATTGTTATCCTTCCTGAAAAACAAACCCATCTTTCTTTTTCTGCTTCCTTTCTTTTTTGTGTTGCATGGATTCACCGAATATCTTGACCAGGTTCCCGTGAAAGATGCTTTATGGCTGCTGCTCTTATATACAGTCGCTTCTATTGTTTTAACGGGACTCTTCTGGTTATTCTTTCATGACCTTACCAGGTCAAGCCTGGCCGCTTTCTGTGTTATGGTCTTTCATTTCTTCTTTGGAACTGTCCAGGACTTATTCAAGAACAATTTCCCGGGTGCTTTTATTTCCAGGTACAGTTTCATTCTTCCTTTTAGTCTTCTCCTGTTCATAATAATAATAGTTTGGCTAAAGAAGAGAAAAAAACCTTTTACAAAGATCATTGCCTACCTGAACATTCTCTTGCTGGTATTATCAGCTGTTGACATGGCACGACTCGTCAGTAAAACGTTGGGTGTGAAAGAAGATATTAATATTACCCTGTCTAAAAAAGGTCTGCATCCCTGTAACAATTGTAATAAGCCGGATATCTATTTTATCATATTAGATGAATACACCGGCAATACAGCTCTCAGGGATCAATATGATTTTGACAATACTTCTTTTGAAACGGCATTGACCCAAAAGGGTTTTCATGTAGTGAAAGAAAGCCAGAGCAATTACAATTCCACCCCCTACTCTGTTGCCTCGACGCTCAATATGAATTATCTCCAGCTTGATATGAAAACGGAAAACGCCGGCAACCTGAATTACTGTTATCGATCTATTGCTGACAACATCGTTTTGAAATTTCTTAAGGCGGAAGGTTACCGGTTCTTTAATTATTCCATCTTTGACTTTCCCCATCACCCGGCTATCAATCATGACTCCTTTCTTCCGGCCAACACAAGGTTCATCACTTCGCAAACCTTCCTGGGCAGGGTCCGGAAAGACATCCGGTTTAATATCATAAACGGTAAATGGAATTGCAGACCTCTGTTGAAAAAATTTACAGCCGGTCATCTTCACAATAATGAGAATTTCCTGAAGCTTACAAAGAATAGCGCCACACAAAAGTCCCAAAGGTTCATTTATACTCACCTGATGATGCCGCATGCACCCTATTATTTTGACAGCAAAGGCAACCCGGCACCGTTGGAAAAGTTAGTGGAAGCCCATGCAGGTAAAGAAAAAGATTATGTGGAATATCTTCAGTACTGTAATAAAAAGATACTTGAAATGGCAGAATATATCCTGGCTTCTTCGCCCGAACCGCCGGTGATCATGTTACTGGGAGATCATGGAGGCCGTCGTTTTAAAAACCCGGTGGCCGATAAATATTATTTTTTGAATCTTAACGCCATTTATCTTCCGGGAAAAAATTATAACGCTTTTTATGATAGCATGAGCAGTGTGAATCTTTTCCGTGTTTTATTCAATGAACAATTCCAGCAGCAAATACCCCTGCTGAAAGATTCAACAGTTTACCTGTGGAAATAAACGGTTCAATTTTCATTTTGCCTGAACCGCTTCCTGATGATCTCCAGTTGCGCTGAATTGAGTTTGGTAGTTTTCTTCAGA
>DATHDV010000204.1:0-7263 GCA_035318845.1 Chitinophagaceae bacterium | reverse complement strand
AACATACACACAATACAGGGCATCTTTGCCGTGGAGGGGTGACACGAAGTATATAGTTACCGGTGTCATCAAAGTTCAACCCAACAAGGCAGAATAAAGCAGGAAGATCGCAGGACGTTTATGGATATCAGGCACCTGCTTTTGCCAACCCGTGATCGTTTTTGTTTTTATCCATTCTTTTTTCCCGGTTAGATCAACCGCCATACAAAGTTTTGTGGAAGGATTACAGTTTTTAAGCAGTGCTTCGATCAGCTGGTTATTCCGGTAAGGTGTTTCAATAAAGATCTGGGTGCATTTTTTCCTGGCAGATTCCGCTTCCAGGTCCTTTATTGCTTTTACCCGCTGCTGGTTGTCTATCGGCAGGTATCCGTGAAATTGAAATTGCTGACCATTCATACCGCTGGCCATTAAAGCCAGTAAAATTGAATTGGGACCCACCAATGGTTTTACTTCCACATCCATTTGATGGGCTATATCAACCAGTGACTGTCCCGGGTCTGCCACACCGGGACAACCTGCTTCGCTGATGATGCCAATGGTTTTATCCTCTTTCAATTTTCTTTTAAATGTGTCTGACACCTCCTGGGTGTCTGACACATTGTACCATTCATAATCATCGATCAGCATTTCTTTCCAGAGCCTTTTGAAATAACGGCGGGTTGTTCTTTCATTTTCTACAAAAAAAACCCTGCATTCTTTTATGGCATCAAGAACGTAAGATGGAATGGCTTCCAATCCTTCTTCCTGCAGCAATGATGGTATGAGATAAACGGTTGCCATGAAGGATCAGCTGGTTTTTACTTTGTGAACGCAAAGCGTGGCGGCAATCACTGCATAAGCAGGGGCCAGTATGATCACTATATGCATGATGTAAAATAAAAAGCCATTACCGATCGCTAATCCTTTATGCCGGCCGGTGAGGGCGGCGCTTTGTGCCGGGGTGAAATTGACCCTTGCAAAACTGTAATCAAGCATGGAAAAGCCGAAGTAATAACATTCCATCAGCAAGGCGATGATGGGAGTGATCCAGCCAACAACAGGTATCAGCGATAAAAGAATTAATGTGACCAGGTAGAGGGATTGCCAGCCACAGTTACGCAAAGCCAGTTTGCTATTGCGGATACAATCCTTTTTTAATTCCGGCCAGTTAAAGGAATGCTCTTTGTTCTCAATGATCGCCTCTGTCTTTTCACTCAGGTAAGCAAAGACAGGTGAGCCGATGATAAGGATCAAATATTTAAAAAGGGAAAAATAGAATAACACCATGATCAGCCGCAACATCATACCCATCATCACAAAAAGAAAACTAAGCCATTCGCTTCTTTCTTTCTGCAGCCAGGCTTCAATGCTTAGCTGGCGGCTGGCCCAGGAAATAACCGTGTCAGAAGATCGCCAGAAAAAAAGCATGCCTGCAATAAAAAGAATGGTATAAATAATGCCGGGGATAATGATCCACTTAAAAAGCCGGTGTTTTTGTATGAACCGGTGGGCTTCTCCCCAGGATTGGACAGCTATGACAATTTCTTTCAGCAATGCCTTAAATTGAGAGGTAAATATAGTTATTAAGGCACAAGACACAAGGTACAAGACGCAGGAAACAAAGGGAAAATCAACATGAAAAAATTACCAGTTTCATTTTACCAAAGAGAAAATGTTATTGAGATCGCCAAAGAGCTATTGGGAAAAATATTGGTTACAAACCGGAATGGAGTTGTTAGCGCCGGGCGGATCGTGGAAGTGGAAGCATATAACGGCATTATTGATAAAGCCTCTCATGCATTTGCGGGCAGGAGAACGGCAAGAAATGAAATTATGTATGCTAACGGGGGAGTGGCCTATGTTTACCTGTGTTATGGCATTCACCATTTATTTAATGTGGTCACCAATAGTCCCGAAACTCCTCACGCCATATTGATCCGGGCTTTGGAGCCTGTAAAAGGTATTGATTCCATGTTGAAAAGAGTTGGGAAAAAAAAATTGGATAATACGTTGACGAGAGGTCCGGGTAATTTATCAAAGTCGCTGGGGTTATTCACTAAACATAGTGGCTGTTCATTGCGCAGTAAAGAATTGTTCATTGCTGATGATGGATATGTTTTAAATAAAAAAAATATAGGTGCTTCGCCACGGATAGGAGTTGATTATGCAGGTAAAGATGCTTTGCTGCATTACCGTTTTTTTATAAAAGGAAATCCTTTTGTGAGCGGAAAGAAGAATATGGTCAAATAGGTCATATAAGTCAAATTGAACTGTACTAAACGAGTAAGACTCTTCTGAATTCAGACGACCCTTGACCTATATGACCTATTTGACTAATTTGACCATTAGAATTATCTTGAGTACTTAAACTCATCGGCTTGTCAAAACAACAACTAAAATTCATTTCACTTCTTGCCGGTGTAGCTGTTTCCCTGGTCTTATATTTTGTCAACCCCTTTGCTGTTGACGATGGAGCTAATAAAGTTCTGGCTATTGCAGGTCTGATGATCACCTGGTGGGTCACGGAAGCATTACCCATGCCGGTAGTAGCCATGTTGCCATTGATACTTTTTCCAATACTGAAGATTTCCAAACTGGAAGAAACGGCTGCTCCCTATGCCAATCCTATTATTTTCCTGTTCATGGGAGGATTTATGCTGGGACTTGCAATTGAAAAATGGAACCTGCACCGGCGCATTGCATTGAATATCGTAAGGCTAACAGGCACCAGCGGTGACAGGATCGTTTTAGGATTTATTCTTGCTACCGGGTTGCTAAGTATGTGGCTGAGCAATACAGCTACGACCATGATGATGTTCCCGATCGCCCTGTCTGTCATTCATGTGATGAAAGAAAAACACCAGGGCGAGGGAAATATTGGAAACTTTTCATTGACTATCATGCTGGCGATCGCCTATGCTTCCAATATCGGGGGCATTGCCACCATCATTGGCACGCCGCCCAACGTGGCCTATGTTGGATATATTGAGAAAAAATATCCGGGCTCACATGTTGATTTTGTGAACTGGATGATGATCTGCACTCCATTGGCTATTTTATTATTGTTCTGTTTGTATTGGGTCATGGTAAAATGGTTGTTTCCCAACCGGATCAAATCAGATATAGCGACCCAGCAACATATCAAGAATGAATTGCAGCAATTAGGTTCTTTATCAGCAGCGGAAAAAAGAGTCTTGTTCATATTTGCGGGCACAGCTTTTTTATGGATCACCAGGAGTATCATTAATGGGGCTCAACATATTTTTAAACTGGATGATACGATCATTGCATTAATGTGCGCTGTGGCCTTGTTCATCTGCCCGTCGGGCTCCAAAGATGAAAGCAAAGATTCTTTATTGGAATGGAGTGATACCAACAAAATGGCCTGGGGGATCTTATTACTCTTTGGCGGCGGCCTTTGCCTCGCAGGCGCTTTAGAAAAGGCGGGATTGATACAGGAGTTGGGTCAATGGCTGGCACAGTTTGGCGGCAATCATTTTATGCTGGTGCTGGTTGTGGTATTTGTTTCGCTATTCATCAGTGAACTGATGAGCAATGTGGCACAGGTAATTGTTTTTGCGCCGGTAGTTTCATCATTGGCAGATGCACTGGGTATGAACCCGTTGATGTTGGGTATCCCAATGACACTGGCTGCGAGTTGTGCAGGTATGTTGCCAATGGGCACGCCACCTAATGCGATCGTATTTGCCAGCGGGCATATCAAATTAAGACAAATGACAAAGGCAGGATTCGTGATGAATATGGTAGCCGTGATCCTTATTACTTTATTTTGCTGGTTCTTACTACCATTATTGATGAAGATGTAAAATGCAGAAATTTTTTGTGAGCCGATGATCAAAAACGAAAACCGGCGCTGATACCTGCGGTTGGTACAAAGCCATTTCCGTATTTGGCTCCCCCTTCAAACTGGGTTTGAAATCCTGCAGCTGCATATGGTGTAATGTATAACACGTCGTTGATAACAAAAGTGTAACCTGCTTCAAGAGCTGGTTGTAAGACCAGGTAATTATCTGGCTCAGACCCAAAATCGGTAGGACTGTAATCCTCTTCAATATCCATTAACCAGATATCCGCTCTGGCACCTATAAAAAATTTGTAAGGAAAAGGTTTAAAATAATAGCGATAACCAAGGCCGCCGCCCCAACCTTTGCCAAATTCCTTATGACTACCGGCATTAAAAACAGGCACATGATTATAACCCAGTCTTAATTGAATTGAATGGTTCAGTTTTGCATTGAAAGCAACATGAAGGTTGTAGATAGTGCCACGGGGATACCATTGATATTCGGCGCCGATATCCGTTGTGCGGAAGCCCATGTCCTGGGCGTAAGAGCATGAACAAAACAGGAAAGTGAGGATAGCAAGATTTAATTGCTTTTTCATGAGTCATGGATTTTGGATAAAGATAATTCAACATATTCAAAAATAAAAGCAACAGGAATGCTGTTGCTTTTATAAAATATCTTCGTTTTATATCAGAATCTCGGGCAGTTCAGCTTCTTTGCATTCGGGTCACCTGGTTTTTTGATATAGATAAGAGAAAACTCAATGCCGCCCTTGGTATTGGAAGCAGGCTTGAGGCTGGATGTGTTTGCATCATAAGAAGCGCCGATCTGTAGTCCGCCAAACTCCAGGCCGATGTATGGGATCACTGCATCATTAAGACGGTACCAGCTTCCTATATAAATATTAATAGGACTTTCTTCATTCTGATTCACATTGTACGCAAAAGCACCGCCTACCATTGTATTGTGTGCTTTGGCCTGCATGCTGTGGTTGGCAGCAAAATGTATATAGTTATAAGGACCTACCGGGATCTTACCACCTGCCTGCAAAGTTGTCCTGGCAGAAAGTAAATACTGGCCACCTTTAAAACTTTCCTTAGGCCGGTTGATATGATACATAGAAGCCCCGATATAAAAACTATTGTAACCATTGGTGCTTCCATTGTATAAAACGCCGGCATTTATATCTACATAGTTAACACTGATCTGTTTATTGGTAAAGATCTCACTGGTGACACCGGTGAAGCCAAGCGGCGTTAACTGGTCTCCAAACTTTACTTTGGTAATATCCAGTCTTTTGCTGGCGAGGGTGGCCTGGAAGCCTGCACCAACCTGGTGATATCCGTTTTCATCCAGTCCTTTATGATAAGCAAGGGAAAGACCTCCATAATTAGTTACCAGTACACCATCTCCGGCATTATCAGTTACACCAAGGATGCCGATACCCAGTTGATCAATTTCCGGCAGGCGATTTTTCAGTACTCCGAAATCAATAGAGGCTGTTTTCGTGACGAAAGCATTGTTGATTGTGGGCCATTGATTACGAAAATTACCTGCTACACGAAATGTACCATCAAACTTTCCGGTCAACGCAGGGTTCAGCGTAAGCGGAGAGGCAAAGAATTGGGAAAAATTAGGGTCCTGGGCTATTGACGCACTTACCAAAGCCACACAAACCATCAGGGTAGAAAATATTTTTTTCATCACAAACAATTAATGTTTTTTCACCGGTAGGGGGAAAGTCAACAATTTGTCCAAAGAAATAATAAAACGTCCCGATCCGACTGAAATTGTCTTAGCCATACAATTCCTCCCGCCACGAAACGGAAAAGTACAACATTTTATCAGACTGTTAAAAGGAAAATATAGCTGCTTTTGAAGGAAAGCTATTAGCCTTTAGCTAATAGCTGATAGCTAAGGGCTAACGGCTAATTTTACATCTGAACCTTCGTTCCAAAAGCCAGATCCCCCGCATCACCCAGCCCGGGAACGATATATCCCTTGGCAGTCAGTTCATCGTCAATATCACCGCACCAGATAGTTACGGATGGCTCTTCTCTTTTTACATATTCAATACCAACGGTACAGGCAATAGCGGCCACAATATGAATTTCACGGGGTTTGCCTTCTGCTTTTAAAAAATGGATGGTTTTTACGAGTGAGGAACCTGTGGCCAGCATCGGGTCTGATATGATGACCACCCTGCCTTCCAATTCCGGGCAGGAAACATAATCAAGGCTTATTTCAAAACTGCCGTCTTTATTATGCTTGCGGTAGGCAGAGATAAAAGCATTATCGGCCTGGTCAAAATAATTGAGCAATCCCTGGTGCAGCGGTAGGCCGGCCCGGAGAATAGTGGCCAGCACGGGTTGTTCTTTTAATATTTTATGTTCGGCAATACCCAGCGGTGTTTGTATTTCTTTTTCAATAAAGGGTAAAACTTTACTGATCTCGTAGGCAGCCACTTCACCAATACGTTCCAGGTTGCGGCGAAACCGCATTCTGTCCGTTTGAATGGTTGTGTCTCTGAGTTCGGCAACCCAGTTGCTGATCAAAGAATGTTGCTGGCTCAGGTTAACTATCATTTTAGATTTTGGGTTTTAGATTTTTGATTGCTCTCAAATCAAAAATCACCTTTGTATTTTGCAGTACATTTGAACCAAAGCAAATCTAAAATCTAAAATCTACATTCTAAAATCTGTTTCATGGTTTACCGGGCAATTGGTTTAATGAGTGGCAGTTCGCTGGATGGGCTGGATATTGCGTTTGTGGAATTCCAGGAAAGCGGCGGAAAATGGAGTTATGAGATGCTGAAGGCCGGTTGCTATGCTTACAACGATGAATGGATACAACGGTTAAAGAACGCCACTGGTTTGTCTGCTCTTGAATACCAGCTATTGCATGTTGAGTATGGTCATTTAACCGGGAAACTGGTTAACAGGTTTATTGACGAAAACAAGTTGAATTACCAGGTGGCCCTCATCGCATCACATGGACACACAACATTTCACCTCCCCTTAAAAAAAATGACAGCACAATTAGGTGATGGGGCTGCCATTGCGGCCGAAACAGGATTGCCGGTTGTTACGGATCTGAGAGCATTGGATGTCGCATTCGGGGGACAAGGAGCCCCGATCGTTCCTATCGGCGAAAAAATGTTATGGAGTGAATATGATTATTTTTTAAATATCGGCGGCATTGCAAACATTTCCATAAACACAGATCAATATATTGCTTTCGATATCTGCCCGGCCAACCGGGTACTGAATATGCTGGCAAATGAGACCGGAAAAAATTATGACGATGGAGGAGAAATGGCTGCCAGTGGTTCAATCAGTTCAGATCTTTTGGAAAAATTAAATCAACTTGATTATTACAAACAGTCTTATCCAAAATCACTGGCCAATGATTTTGGAACAGGTGTCGTATACCCGATGATAAAAAGATCCGGTTGCAGTATTCCCGATGCATTGAGAAC
>DATHDV010000203.1:0-24319 GCA_035318845.1 Chitinophagaceae bacterium | reverse complement strand
CCCCGATGCATTTAAAAGTACTACTGACGGCAAAGATTTCTACTTTTTTGTATTGAAAAAAAATGCAGCATCTCAGTTGTTTGGTAGTTTTTTTGGTGAAAATAATGTTCTCCCGAATTTCGGAGGTGACCATGTGGATGGCGGCACCAGTCGTTTTGATCAGAACGGTGTTATTTACCAGGCCATTTGCGGTAATTGTAATCTTGGAGGAAGAGTCCCTTATCCAGTTACGCCGGGAGCTGCTTACACGGTTAATAACGCCAATGGTGTAAATGGTGGCGCCGGGTGTAACCTCACCATGGTGAAAATAGCAATGAATCTTTCCGGCGTAGCAGGAGATGTTCAATCATCCATTAATGGAGTAGCACAAGACTCTTCCGGTTGTGTACCACTTACAGTAGATTTCTCGGATTCCATCCGGAATGCACAGAGCTATGAATGGTATTTTAATTATGTACCCGGAAACCCTCCGGACCTTGTAACTACCAATCCTATCGCACAGTTTACATATAATGCTGTTGGCGTATATAGAGTGATGCTTGTTGCCATCGATCCTACCACTTGTAACGTCAGGGATTCATCATTTATGAATATTAAAGTCGGCGACCTGAAAGCTCTTCTTAGTTTTAATTACTTTAAAACGGGTGGTTGCAATTCCCTGCAATACCAGTTTAACAATACTTCCAATGCTCCTCCGAGCCGGCCATTTACAAACACTTCCTTTACCTGGAATTTTGGTGACGGTAGTCCGTCAGTTGTTGCAGGATTGAATTCGGTAACACATACTTTTCCTGCTCCCGGGCCTTATAAAGTAATTTTGAGCTTAACAGATACAGCATACTGTAATACACCCGATGCCGATACGGTATTAATTGACATTGCTGCGAATGTAAAAGCACAATTCTCTACGCCTGCGTTAGGTTGTGTACAATATAATGCTGCTTTCGATAACCAGTCAATTGGCGGACAAACATGGTTATGGGAATTTGGCGATAACACTACTTCGACATCCTTTGAGCCGGTACATTTATATGCCCTGGCAGGAACTTACCAGGTAAGGTTGATCGCTTTTAATCCCAATACCTGTAACCTCGTTGATACATCCGCATATTTTACCATAACCGTTCTTGATTCGCCAACACCTGATTTTAATTTTTCACCAATACCTCCGCAGGAAAATACACCCACCACTTTTACAAATCTTTCTTCTCCCGATGCAGTGCGTTTTAAATGGGTTTTTGGTGACGGAGATTCTTTGTTAACGGTTTCAAGGCTGCCGGTTAAGCACCAGTATAATGCTACGGGAACATTCAATGCATGTCTTACAGCTTATAATGCTGCCGAATGTGACAGTACAATTTGCAAACCGGTAGATGCGGTCATTGTACCGGTACTGGATGTGCCTAACGCTTTCACCCCGCAAAGCGGTGATGAAAACAGTGTTATCTTAGTCAGGGGTTTTGGTATTGCCAAAATGCAGTTTATCATCTGGAACCGCTGGGGACAAAAAGTATTTGAAACCAATAACCGTTTCCAGGGTTGGGATGGAAAAGTGAGAGGAGTAGTGCAGCCGATGGATGTGTATGCATATACGCTGAGCGTGGAATTTTCTGATGGCACCAAAACAACTAAGAAGGGTGATATAACGTTAATAAGATAGTCCCGATAACTATCGGGATGAAAATTTGAAAATTTGAAAATGTGAAAATGAATAGAATAAAAAACATACGGATCATTATTGTATTGCTAATAGCTAATGGCTTGCGGCTAACAGCTTTCTCCCAGGATCTTCATTTCTCCCAATTCTTTAATTCACCCCTGGTTACCAATCCGGCCAATACGGGATTTATTCCTGAAGGGGATTACCGGCTTGGCGTAAACTACAGGAATCAATGGGCTTCCATCACGGCATTCCCTTATAAGACCATGAGTGCTTTTGGCGATGTACAGGTAATGTCTAACGAGGAGAATACCGGTTGGGTGGGACTTGGCGGACTGATATTGCGGGATGTGGCCGGCACCGGCAGTCTTACTTCTACAAAGATCTACGGCTCGGTGGCTTATCACCAAATGATCAATTCAGGAAGTTTGGTAAGTCTTGGTTTTAATGTGGGATGGGCCAATAAAAATATTAATACCAGCAACCTTACATTTCCCAGCCAGTGGAACGGGAAATTCTTTGATGTGGACAATAAAACGGTGGCCCCAAAATTAGATGGGAATAATATCAACTATCTCGATATGCAGGTGGGGATGAACTATGCATATTTTACCACCGGCACTCTTTATTTAAATGCTGGTTTTTCTGCCATGCATGTCAACAGGCCGAAAGAATCTTTTTTCAATAAAACCTCGGGTATTGATAACAGGATACCGGTTCGTTATACCATGTTCCTCAATGGAAGTTTCAAACCGAACGATAGGTGGATCATCAATCCAAATATCTATGCTTCTTACCAGGCAAAGTCGTATGAAATAGTAGGAGGATTGAATGCTCATTATAATCTATCCGGTGATGGAGAAAAAGTATTGATCGGTGGTGTTTATTACCGGTACAAGGATGCTGTGATCCCGATGCTGGGGCTGGGCTTTAAAGATTTTACGATCACTTTCAACTACGATGCCACTACATCCGGGTTAAAGAATTATAACAATACCCGTGGCGCTTTCGAGATCTCCATTATCAAGCAGGGTGTGCTGGACAAATACAATGGCAACAAGCATGATGGGATGTGTCCTTCGTTTAAGTATTGATTCTTCCTTTTCTTCATATCCCCGATTATTCCGATTTTTACAGTTCATCTGTCTAAAACTGAATCATGGAAACAGTCGCACCTTCTATACTTACGGCCAAACATATTGAAGCCTTCAAAAAAATTGCGGGTGAAAAATTTGTACTGGTGGATGAAGAATCACTTCATCATTATTCACATGATGAAACGGAGGACCTGCATTACCTGCCTGATGTGGTTATCAAACCTAAAACGCCGGAAGAGATCAGCGCCATATTAAAGATCTGCAACAAAGAGAAAATTCCTGTTACACCCCGTGGAGCAGGTACAGGATTGAGCGGCGGCGCCTTGCCTCATTTGGGCGGAGTATTACTGTCGACAGAAAGAAGGAATTCGATCCTGTTCATTGACGAAAGGAATTTGCAGGTAACGACCGAGCCGGGAGTGATAACAGAAGTATTGCAGAATACGGTGAAAGAAAAAAAATTATTCTACCCGCCCGATCCCAGCAGCCGGGGTTCCTGTTTTATCGGCGGAAATATTTCTGAGAACAGCGGTGGTCCGAAAGCCGTAAAATATGGTGTGGTGAAAGATTATGTCCTGAATCTTGAAATAGTGCTTGCAAACGGTGAAATAATCTGGACAGGCGCCAATGTATTAAAGAATGCAACGGGTTATAATCTTACGCAATTAATAGTGGGAAGCGAAGGCACATTAGGGATCGTTACAAAGATCGTTTTGCGATTGATACCACTGCCCAAACATGACCTGCTGATGCTGGTGCCTTTTAATTCAGCGGAAAATGCCTGTGCAGCGGTGAGTGCTATTTTCCGGGCGGGCTACACACCCAGCGCCATGGAGTTTATGGAAAGAGATGCGTTGGAATGGGTGAGCAAATTTGTTGAGAGCAGCACCGTGAAGATCGAAGACGGCGTGCAGGCTCATTTGCTGATAGAAGTGGATGGCAATAATATCGATGTGCTGATGCAGGATATGGAAGGTATTTCAGCCATTGTGCAGGAGTTTGATTGCGGCGATATTTTATTTGCAGATAATGCGCAGCAAAAAGCTGAATTGTGGAAGATGCGCAGAAGGGTGGGAGAGGCTGTGAAAGCTCATTCCATTTATAAAGAAGAAGATACCGTGGTGCCCAGGGCGGAATTGCCGGTATTGTTAAAAGGAGTAAAAGATATTGGTAAGAAATATGGTTTTCATTCCGTTTGTTACGGCCATGCTGGTGACGGCAACCTCCATGTCAATATTATTAAGGGTGATTTAACAGATGAACAATGGAACGGCTCGTTAAAGGATGGAATAAAAGAAATATTTTTATTGACGAAAAACCTGGGAGGTACTCTGAGCGGCGAGCATGGTATTGGGTTGGTGCAAAAAGAGTATATGGATATTGTGTTTGACCAAACCCAGATGCGGCTGATGAAAGAGATAAAAAAAATTTTTGATCCAAATAATATATTGAACGCCGGAAAGATCTTCCCTGCCTGATCAACATATCATTAAACCAAAATAGCCGGGCCGGGATCTAATCATTTAAAATACCCCGTGATCATGAAGAAAATTATTTTAGCATTATCTGTTCTTGCCCTAACGACAAGTTCCCTGTTTGCCCAAAAGGAAAAAGATGAAGAAGAAAAAGGTTTCAAAATGGAAAACCTTTTCACCGGTGGAAGCGTGTCGCTGGCATTTTACAACAATACATTCCTGGTTGGCGTCAGCCCGGTATTTGGTTACAGCATTGCCAAATGGGTGGATGCCGGTATTGTAGTTAATTATAATTACACCTCATACCGGGATTATGGCTTCGTTTATAATGATAAACTACGCCAAAAGGTATATGGTGGCGGTACTTTTGTAAAACTTTATCCTGTTCGTTTCCTGTTTGCACAGGCACAGTTCGAACATAATTTTATACAGCAGAAATACATTCCCAACATCGGCGCTACCCAAACTTATACAACCGATGCTAACAGCTTCCTGGTAGGAGGTGGCTACACCACTGGCCGTTATGGTCCGGGTGGTGACATGTTTTATTACCTGGCGGTTTTATTCGATGTATCCGGAAATATTAATTCTCCTTATACAGATGCACATGGCAGGTCCATTCCTATCATCAGGGGCGGAATTCAGATACCACTGTTCCAGGGCTCAGGAAGAGACAGGTAATATTATTTAATATATGCAACCAGTTCATCAGGGTCATCCAAAACGGTGATCCTTTTTATTGCTTCTTCATATAAAAAACCTTCCCCTTTCATCAGTTCTATATGTTGTAAGAGGTGACCATAGAAACCCCCGGAGTTCAGGATAAAAATATGCTTGTCGTGAATGGTAAGTTGGTTCCAGGTCACAATCTCAAATAGTTCATCTAACGTACCAAAACCACCGGGCAGTATGATGGCAGCATCACAAACACTGTAGATCCTTTTTTTTCGCTCATGCATATCATCGCAAATGATAAGCTCTGTGATGTTGCGGTGTTGCACTTCCCATTCCAGTAAAAGTTTGGGAATAAAACCGGTTACGTTACCTCCATTTTGCATCACACTGTCAGCAATAACTCCCATGATGCCGGCACTGCCACCGCCATAGATCAGTTTGATATTATTTTTGGCCATCAACTTGCCCAGTTGAACAGCATGTTGTGTAAAAAGAGGATTTTTACCGTTTTTAGAACCGCAGAACACAGCAAGTGAAAGAATAGCCATATTTATAGAATTGACGCAAAGGGAAATGATTTTTCTTTATCTTCAAAATTCAATATTGTTGTTTTCCCACAAAGACACAAAGATCGCTAAGTTTCTTTTTTTGAATATCGTGTCTTTTTTGGAATGCCTCAAGATTAATTTTTGTAATTTTCTTTGTTTGCTTAGTGGCTTTGTGAGAAATTTTTTTTAGTAACAGAAATCTGCCGTATGTCACCTGTCATTCTTTTCTCTTTCGTTATCGGGTATTTTGTATTACTGCTCACGGTGGCCTGGTACACATCCCGCAATTCCAACAATGAATCTTTTTTCATCGGCAACCGCAACAGTAACTGGATGCTCGTGGCATTCGGCATGATTGGTACTTCATTATCCGGTGTTACGTTTGTCAGTGTGCCGGGTGGTGTGGGCACCGGAAATTTTTATTATTTCCAGATCGTGCTGGGCTATTTGATCGGCTATTGTGTCATTGCATTTGTGCTGATACCGTTGTATTACAAAATGAACCTGACCAGCATTTACACCTACCTGGAAAAACGGTTTGGTATCAATGCGCATAAGGCAGGCGCTTTCTTTTTTATTCTTTCAAGAGTGTTTGGGGCCACGGCCCGCCTGTATTTAGTGATCAGTGTATTGCAGACTTTCATCTTTGACAGGTTCCATATTCCTTTTGCTGTAACTACACTTGTTATTTTAGCATTGATATTATTGTACACTTTCGAAGGCGGCGTAAAAACGATTGTTTACACCGACACCCTGCAGACAACCGGCATGCTGCTGGGTCTTGTTGTTTGCACCATCGTTATTATTAAAATGCTGGGAACAGATTTTGGCGGAGCCTGGTCCATGATGGCGGATAAAGGCTATACTAAAATTTTTAATTGGGATGTAAACGCAGGATCTTTTGCATTGAAACATATCATCGGGGGCATGTTCATTGCTATAGCGATGACCGGGCTCGACCAGGAAATGATGCAAAAGAACATCAGCGTCAAAACCCTGAAGGATTCACAGAAAAACATCATGACTTTCACTGCTGTGTTAATGGTGGTCAACTTTCTTTTCCTTGTTTTGGGCGGCGTACTTTATTTATATGCCAATTCGAAGGGGATCACTACAGCACCTGATGACCTGTTTCCCACTATTGCGCTGAGTGATGCATTCAGCGGAACGATCGGTGTCATTTTTATCATTGCCTTGATCTCGGCCTTGTTTCCCAGCGTGGACGGGGCCATTACTTCACTTACTTCCTGTTATTGTATTGATATACTTGGATTGAAAAAGAGTGATGCTTCAGAAAAAGATAAAAAACGTACCCGGCTCAAAGTTCATTTCACTTTTGCTGCCGTGTTCTTTTTGATGGTACTTCTTTTCAAATGGATCAACGACAAGCTGATCATTGACTTCATCCTCAAGTTTGCCGGCATCACTTATGGACCTTTATTGGGACTGTTTGCCTTTGGTATTCTGACAAAAAGAAAGCTGAACGAAAAATTGATCTGGACGGTCTGCATCATTGCACCTTTATTGGCATTAGTGATTGATATGCTGAGTAACCCTGCCTGGTATGATGCTAAACTACATGTGTCATTGGGCCTGCAGAACATTTCAAATACATTATTCCACGGCTATAAGATCGGGAATGAACTGATCCTGATAAACGGCATATTTACTTTTATCGGGCTTTGGTTCATTTCCAGGAAGGATTCAACGATACCCGGCCAGCTGCAGACAGCCTGATAAAGAAGCATGAAATAGTTGCTGGTTTAAAATTCCATGGTGATTACATTTTTAATAAGCTTGTCCTCGTCATCATCATCGTTATTGCGGTTTTGCTTTCTTTCAGATCTTTTCAGCTCTACCACTTTTTGAAATACCTCTTCATTGCTACGGCCCCAGTTTTTATAGGCAGTCACCAGTATTTTACTTTTTGCTGAGGTCTGTATCCAGCTGCTTCTATAGTAATCAATATCCACATAGTATTTACCATGCGGGGCTTTTTGCATTATATAGGTTTCCGGGCCAAATCCCTCCATCGCATCATTTGTTAAGAACCCGCCGTTCGTTGTGTTTGTATGCCGGTAATAACATTCTTCATTATTGGGTTCTCTTACATGGAGATCCACATCGGTGTTATCCGTATTCCAGGTGATAACGATCATCATGTCTGCTTCACCGGATGCAATTCCCTGCTGCTGTAAGAAAGATTTGACTGTTTTAAGACGGCTATTGACAAATGACATATCAGTGGCTTTGTATTTCCCATTAGTAATGGCCGTTAATAATTTACAGTATTCAATGGCATTGATAAGATCAAACCCGTCAAACCTGCTGTCCCATTCAGTCAGAAATGCCATATCATAATATACCAATGCAAGATCTGTTTTGTCCATCTTCAAAAGGCTGCCGGCAATTTGCTTGTATGCGGGAGGCTCCGCAGGTCTTGATGTAATAAGCCTTTTGCAAAGTTCGTATGCTTTCCCATCAAGATCCCAACTGCTGAGCTGGAAAGCCACATCCCGTAATAAGGTGAGATCCGAACGGTTATTTTCAGCAAAACTGCTAATGACTTTAAAGGCGTTGGCTGTTCCTTCTACTGCCTTCTCGTTATTGATCGCTATTGCCAGCTTATCATAGTCAAGTATGTTTTTGTTTAATTCATCATTGGTTGTTTTAAACCATTCATCACGGAATTTAAGACTGGCATGAACCGGCGACACGGTAACTTCAAAGGAAGATTCCGGAAGATGATTGATATAAGAAGTGAAAAGGGGATCGGGTGAAATATCAACGACCGAATCCCGTTGTAATTTTTGTAACCAGGCCTTCATGGTTTCTTTTGCACTGCCCAATGTTTTTTCTGAAGATTCTTTTTCCAGTATCCCCTGAATAATTGAGCTGACAAAATTGGAATCAATAAACTGTTTGCTTGTTTCTTTTTTTATACCAAAACGATGGTAGAGCGCATCGTTTTCCAGCATTACCCATGAGCAGGACTGCCCTGCAACAGCATAGTAAGTTGCATATTTTACAGAAGCATCTTCAGTTTTGAAAGAAAAATCTTCCAGCTGTGTTACTGCTGTTTGGCCATAAATTCGTTTGGTAAGGTTTGATGAAATAATCAGCCTGGCAGGGATGGCAATATTTTTTTCAGTACTCCCTTGTTGTAACTGCACTATTACTTCATCATTGGAACTAACATCGCCGCGACCGGTGAGTAAAAGTTTTTGTCCCGGGAAGATATTGTATGGCCTTCCCGCAACCAGGATATCGCTGCCATCCTTCAGGCTGATACTTTTTATCCGCCAGGGTTTATATTTTATGGCAAGAGAAACTTTTTCTGCTTCTTCCTCATTCAGTACAGAAAATACGGCGCCATTTGTTTGCCTGCATAAATGATCCAGCACTCTGGTATCTGTGCCGGAAAGCCCGGTAGTGAATGCAAAGACCTTATCGGCAGGAGGTACGGGTTTGGAAAGCTGGTACAGGTCGTCTTCACCCCAACTGGCATCACCATCACTTAGCAGGAATAATGTTTTTGGCAAAGCTTTATTCTTTAGCCAATGCGGCTGTGCAGCTTCTTTAATAGCAAGGCCAATATCTGTTGCGCCCATCAGGCTCAACTTATCTGCATATTCAAAGAAATCGCCAACGGTGCTTTGATTATTGGCGCTATAATAATCCCGCCACCAGAAAGCATCCGTATTAAAACAAAGAACTGCGAATTTCTTTATCGTTCCCCTGTTATTGTTCAGCAGGCTTTCGATCATTTTCAGCCAGATATTGAATTTATCCGGCTGGCTGCTTAATGAAACATCAAGCAGGAAAATAGCCTGTTCAGAACCCGGTCCGGCGAGGTTTTCGGGCAATGCAGGCTTATAGGTGAGAGCAAAATATGATTCATTCCCCTCATTTTTTAAAAAAACAGTTCCTTCATTTCGTGAAGTGATCTCAAAATTCTTTTCCTTAAAATTCTCAAGATGATATTTGATCCTGTCGCCGGATTTGGTTTGCGTTTTAATACCCGGACTTATATGATAAGTGATCCCATTTAAGTCAGCCATGTCAATGTCCAGTTTTTTCGGGATATCAGTATATGGAAGAACAAGATTTAACAAGCCATTGTTATCTGCCTCAGCGAGGTTAATATCATAGCCAATAACTATCCGGTGTAATTTATTTCCTTGTATGGGATAGATGCTGCAACTGAATACATCTGCCCCGGCCCATTCCATCAATGCCGGATCTACGCGGCCTCTCACTACTTCATTATAAGCATAAGCTGCTTTTTCTTTTGGTGCAACAATGGCTTCTTTGATATTGTTCCAGCTATTATTCCGCTGGCTGCGGATGGTATCATTTGCCAGGTTTATTTTTCTGTTTTGGGAATAATAAACAAATGGCGTTTGCGGTTCTTTTTCTTTGTTCAGGTATTCAGTTCCTCCAAAAGCAAAATAATACGGGCTTGCCCCGGCAGGAAGCTTTAGTTTAAAATCACCCCTCAATTGTTTTTGCTTGTCGCTGTAAAAAAAATAATCAAATAGTACTCTTGCCCTGAATCCATCGATCTGCACAGCTATCTGCACACTTTTCAAAGGCAAATAATCTTTATCACCCACAGATAAACGAACACTATTCTCATCGAGTTCACCGGATCGTTTCCATGTTTTAAAACCTTTTTGATCGGTAAGTTCATCAGCATTTACACGACTAATACTGTAGCCGAGTTGTTTTGGTTGCCTTGATATACCCAATGCAGTAACAACCACCTCAGTGCCCAGTATCAACAGTCTTTTTACGGTGATAGTAATTGTTCTTTCAGTGCCAATGGTTACTTCAGTTGTTTCAAGACCTGCTCCTGATACTACGAGCACATCACCAGGTTTGGCGAGAATACGGAATTGCCCGTTATTATCGGCAGATATCCCTGTACGGGTTCCTTTGATTGAAATACTTGCGCCTGGAAGCGGATCTCCTTTCTCATCAATTACTTTTCCTGTTATAGTAACATTTTGGGAAAATGAAATACCACACAGAATAACTAAAGTAAAAAAAAGTACAACTTTCTTCATAATGCAGTGTTTGAATCAGGATGCAGGCAGACGGAAAATTGCATAATGATAAAAATGCAAAAGGCGAACTATCTTTGTAAAAACAGATAATCTGGAACTTATTCATCCCAAAGTACAGGAGTATGCAGAAGCTTTTTCTTCCGGGGAAGATGCTTTGCTCAAAGAAATTGCTGATTACACATACAGCAAACATGATGACCCGCAAATGCTGAGCGGACACTTGCAGGGAAAAGTGCTGGAGATGATCAGTTGCATGATAAGGCCCAAAAGAATTCTTGAAATAGGAACATTTACCGGTTACAGCGCATTATGTCTTGCCAAAGGATTGACCGGCGATGGGCAGCTTCACACGATTGAATTAAGAGAAGAAGATGTTCGGTTAGCCCGGTCTTTTTTCAACCGTTCTGTATATGCCGATAAAATAATTTCTCACTGCGGAAATGCATCGGATATCATCCCAAAACTGGATGAAACATGGGACCTGGTGTTTATTGATGCTGATAAACCGGCTTATATCGAATATTTTAACCTTGTTTTGCCACAGTTGCGGAAAAACGGTTTTATTTTAGCAGATAATATTTTCTTCCATGGCCAGGTGCTGGAGGAAAATGTGAGCGGCAAAAGCGCAAAAGGCATTGAGGCATTCAATAAATTCATTAAGGAGCGAACCAATATTGAAAAAGTAGTATTAACGATCCGCGACGGATTGTACTTAATTCGGAAACTCTGATAGAAAGGGTCAAATAAGTCATATAGGTCAAAGCTGACTCAATAGATTCTGGATATGACCTATTTGACTCATATGACCTATATGACAAATTACAGGCTTCTATGAAAAGGTATATTCTTCTTTTGACATTAATGCTCTCAACCGTTTCTTTCGGACAGAATGTGGAGGCGGTAAGAAATTATGTCAACATGTATAAAGAGCTTGCCATGGAGGAAATGCAAAGAACGGGTGTACCGGCTTCCATTACACTGGCGCAGGGTATTCATGAATCTGGTGCCGGTATGAGCGAATTGGCCCTGTCCTCCAATAATCATTTTGGTATAAAATGTAAATCCAACTGGACCGGCGAATCAGTGAAACATGATGATGATGCAAGGGGTGAATGCTTTCGTAAATATCCATCTGCTGAAGATTCTTATAAGGACCATTCCGATTTTTTAAAGAACAGCCAGCGCTATGCTTCTTTATTTACACTGGATCCTGCCGATTATGAAGGCTGGGCCAATGGTTTAAAAAAAGCAGGCTATGCCACCAATCCAAAATATCCGCAGGTTTTGATCAAGTTGATCGTAGATTATCAATTACAGGATTATACCATGATTGCGTTGGGAAAAATGCCTTTTGAAGAAAGAGCAACTCCCGTTGTGTCAATTGCAAATGTTGAACCATTTATAAAAAAAGAAGAGGTGGTGACCCAGCCGGTTTATCCTGAAGGTGAATTTAAGATCAATGAAACCAAAGTCGTATATGTAAAGAAAGGAACCTCTTTTCTTGCTATAGCAAAACAATATGATATTGATCTTTCGAAAATTTTTGAGTTCAACGAAATTCTTCAGGCGGAAGAAACTTCGATGGACCAGTTGGTTTACCTGCAACGCAAACGGAAAACAGGAGATAATGGATATCATACCGTGCTACCCGGAGAAACTTTGCATGATATAGCGCAACAGGAAGCCATCAGGCTTGAATCCCTGCTGGAATTAAACCAGCTGGAAGCTGGTATGCAACCGGCTGCCGGTGAACAATTGTCCTTGCAAAATAAATCTGTAACAAAACCAAGACTTGTATTAAAAGAAAACTATACGATCATTCCTGCGGCTAAAAACAAGAATACAAATTAAAACATACGATAGAATGGCAGTTATTAAAGTACATGAAAAATCATTTGAAACTTATCTTTCTGATGCCACCATTCAGCAAAGGGTCAGCGAGATTGCAACTGCTATTAATAAAGACTATGCCGGGAAGAAGCCGCTTTTTATCTGCATACTGAATGGTTCTTTCATGTTTGCGGCTGACCTTTTCAAACAACTTACCATTGAATCTGAACTTTGTTTTATTAAGCTGGCGTCTTACAAGGGCATGAAGTCATCAGGAAAAGTGATCACATCCATTGGCCTGGAGGAAGATCTTTTTGGCAAAGATGTGATCATCGTGGAAGATATTGTAGATACAGGGAAAACACTTCATCGATTTCTCCCTAAGCTGGTTCACCAACAGCCCAAATCATTAAAGATCGCCACTTTGCTTCATAAATCTGATGCCACCGAATACCCGCTGGTTTTGGATTACGTAGGTTTTGTCATCCCCAATAAGTTCGTTGTGGGATATGGGCTTGATTATGACGGTCTTGGCCGGAATCTCCGGGAGATATACCAATTAGTATAAAATCAGGAAGGCTCTCAGGCTTTTTTTGTAATATTATAAGGTTAAAATATCCATTTGAAGACCCTTTGCCATATTGTGATTATTCTTTTATCCTGCTTATCCGTATCTGCCCAGCAATTTTATGTCCGCGGGGAGGTAAAGGATGAATCAGGCAACGTATTACAAAACGTAACTATACTTCAAAATAAAACAGGTTACGTTTTCAGGAGCGGATCCACCGGAACTTTTGGGATCGTTTCCAACCAGCAGATCGATACACTCAGTTTTTCACTGGATGGTTATCAAAAAGAAAAGCTGGTGGTAAATGCGGATAACTATATAAGTGTAAAGCTTAAACTTCTGCCTGCATCTGTTACTAATTTAAGAAGGGACAAACTTTCATCGCTGACAAAAGACCTTGATAAGGAAGAACAAAAAAGCTGGTTCACCGGGGATGAAACCTATGCCAGCATACTTGAGAACCGGTTTGTGAATGCAAAAAAATTTCCGAGCACCGGCATGTCGCTTAATGTGGACCGGGCCTCTTACAGTAATATACGCCGCTTTATCACTCTTAACTCGATGGTGCCGCCTGATGCAGTAAGGATCGAGGAAATGTTGAATTATTTCAACCTGAACTACCAGGCGCCTGCAGAGAATGATTTTTTTAATATCAGGACCACGCTGAGTTCCTGTCCATGGAATCCGGATAACCAATTATTTTATATCAATCTTTCTTCGAAAAAATTAAACCTCGATACGCTGCCCCCCAGCCACCTTGTTTTTTTGATCGATGTTTCGGGGTCAATGGATATGCCAAACCGCCTGCCGCTGATCAAATCAGCATTCAGGTTACTGGTAAATAACCTGCGGGATAAAGACTCTGTTTCTATTGTCGTGTACGGTGGCACAACCGGGATAATGCTTAACACAACAAGCGGCGGTGAAAAAGAAAAAATAATAAAAGCAATTGATGAGCTGGAGCCCGGCGGCTCTACACCGGGAGAATCGGGTGTGCGCATTGCTTACCTGATGGCCCGGAATCATTTCATTAAAGGAGGTAATAACCGGGTCATTTTAGCGACGGATGGAGATTTTAATGTTGGAATGAAGACAGAGGCAGAACTGGATGAACTCATCTCGCAGCACCGGGAATCAGGTATTTATCTCACTTGCCTGGGAGTGGGCATGGGCAACTATAAAGATTCAAAAATTCAAACGCTGGCGCAAAACGGAAATGGCAATTTTGCTTACCTGGATAATTTTAAAGAAGCTGAGAAAGTATTGCTCAAAGAATTTACCCAGACCTTATATGCGGTTGCTGATAATGCTTACATGAATGTTGATTTTAACCCGGAATATGTGAAAGAATACCGCCTGGTGGGCTTTGACAATAAGGTAGGCGCACTCAGGGATACATTATCTGTGATCGAAGGGGGTGAAATAGGTTCGGGCCACTCCATGGTAGCTATGTTTGAAATAACACCTACTGAAATAAATAAAGGGGCCATTAAAGATAATTTCATGACAGGGAAATTTGCAGAGATCAAACTGAGGTATCATCTTCCCAATGATACCAAAGAATGCAGCTTCGTTTATAAAAGTCTGTTTGATTTTATTCCTTTTACAGAACTGGATAAATGTTACCAGTTCTCTTCGGCCGTTGCCATGTTTGGTTCACTGCTTCGCAATTCTTCATTTGCAAAAAACGTTGAATGGGATGATATAGCCAGTATTGCTGAAGGCTCATCCAGCAGCAGCGACCTGCTGCAAAAAGAATTCATCGCCCTTGTGCAGCAGGCAAAGAAACTTTATTCAAAAGTGAAAAAGAAAAAAAGCGGAGCGGTCGATTGGTAAATTCTACGAGAACATGTCTTTGATCTTATCAAAAAAATTCTTCTCGCTCTTGTCCGGGTGGGGTTTGAAGTTGGGCGAATGATTTAATTTTTCAAGCATGGCTTTTTCTTCAGCGCTGAGATGCTGGGGCGTCCAGATATTCACCTGTATCAATTGATCACCTTTTTCATAAGAGTTCACTGCCGGGAAACCTTTTCCTTTCAGGCGGAATATTTTTCCGCTTTGTGTACCCGCAGGGATCTTGATCTTTGCCCTGCCATCGATAGTGGGCACTTCCACCTGGGTGCCAAAAACAGCATCGGTAAATGAAAGATGCAACTCATAAGCTACATTCAAACCTTCCCGGTGCAATTCTTTATGTGGTTCTTCTTCTATTAATATGATAAGATCACCCGGGCTACCTCCTCTTTCACCGGCATTTCCTTTTCCACTTACATTCATCTGCATACCTTCCTGTACCCCGGCAGGAATATCAATACTTACTGTCTCTTCTCCATACACTCTTCCCTCGCCACGGCAGTTTGGGCATTTGGCAGTTATTGTTGTGCCTTCACCATTGCAGGTTGGGCAGGTGGTCACAGTTTGCATTTGCCCGAGGAACGTATTTTGTACTCTTCTTACCTGGCCGCTTCCTCCGCAGTTACTACAGGTTTGTACGCTGCCTTTGTCTTTTGCACCACTTCCGCCGCAGGTTTGACAGGCTACATATTTTTTTACTTTAATGTTTTTATTTACACCTTTTGCAATTTCTTCATAGGTCAATTTTAATTTGACACGAAGATTACTTCCTCTTATTCCACGACTGCGTTGCTGGCCACGGCCACCACGTTGTTGCCCGCCGCCAAAAAAATTTCCAAAGAGATCATCACCGAAAATATCTCCGAACTGGCTGAAGATATCTTCCATATTCATACCACCACCGCTAAATCCTCCACGGCCATTACCGCTTACTCCTGCATGGCCATAGCGGTCATATTGAGCTTTTTTATCTGTATCACTCAATATTTCGTATGCTTCAGCAGCCTCTTTAAATTTTTCTTCGGCTGATTTATCGCCCGGGTTGCGATCAGGATGATGTTGCATGGCCACTTTGCGGTATGCTTTTTTAATTTCATCCGCTGATGCAGTTTTAGTAACACCCAGTATTTCGTAATAATCTCTTTTATTAGCCATTAGCATTTAGCTTTTAGCTGTGAGCAAACACGACCAAGAACCGGCTCACAGCTAACGGCTCATGGCTAAAAGCCTTTCTTTATTTCCCGACTACAACCTTTGCGTGACGGATGATCTTATCATTGAGGTAATACCCTTTCATTACTTCATCCACTATTTTACCTTTTAGTTCTTCTGTTGGTGCAGGAATTTCTGTAACTGCATCATGCAGGTCCGGATTAAATTCCTTGTTGATCGTTTCCATAGGTTTCACCCCTCTTGATTGCAACGTGTTGCGCAATTTGTTAAACACAAGCATGACACCTTCTTTTATGGCCTCGGGGTTATCAGAGCTGTCCAGTTGTTTTTGTGCCCGGTCACAATCATCCAGTACATCCAGCATATCAGTAATAACATCACGGCCGGCTGTCTGAATCAATTCAAGTCTTTCTTTGGCGCTGCGTCTTTTGTAATTGTCAAACTCGGCCACTTTCCGGATGAATTTATCTTTTATTTCTTCCAACTCAGTTTTCATTTTTTCAAGTTCAGCTTCTTCTCCTACAGGTTCATTGAGGTGGGTAGTGCCGCTCAGGTTTTCATCGGTGTTAATGTCCATATCCAGGTTGTTTCCTGAAGAGTTGTTTTCCTGATCTTTCATGTCTTTTTCTGCCATTTTTACAAATTGATTGCAAAGGTAAGATTGTCAAGAATATTGCCAATAGAGGATTTGAGGACAAAATGACCTGATAAAGAACAAGAGATGAGGTTCAGGTGACAGGAAGTACTAAAACAGCAGTTATAGCTTTAACCGGAGCTTACTCAGGTCATGTTATGCCTTCTCACAGTATCTTGCAGCCCTTCATGAATAAAGTTTATTTAAAAAGAAAAATTTCTCCCCGTGTGGCAAATGGCCATCCCTGGATATTTAATAATGAAGTGGAGAAAATAGAAGGTGAAGTGAAAGGAGGGGAGATCGCAGAGGTCTTTTCTCATGATAAAAAATTCATCGGTAAGGGTTATATCAATCCAAGATCACAAATACTTGTTCGGCTGCTGACACGAAATAAATCGGATGAGATCAACGAACAGTTTTTTATTGACCAGATAAACAAATGCTGGAATTACAGAAAGCAAACAGGATATATTGAAAACTGCCGTCTCGTTTTCGGGGAAGCGGATTCACTTCCTCAACTTATTATAGATAAATTCAACGATTATTTTGTGATCCAGACCATGGCGCTTGGCATTGACTTGTGGAAACCCGCCATTGTCAAAGCACTGAATACAATTTTTGAACCTATAGGTATTTATGAACGCAATGATGTGCCGGTCCGGGAACTGGAGGGATTGCCACAGCAAAAAGGATTCCTGTCTGAACCGTTTGATACAAAGATCATCATCAATGAAAATGGCTTACGGTTTCATATTGATATTGATGCCGGGCAAAAAACCGGGTATTTCCTTGATCAGCATGACAACCGTAAAGCTATACAGCATATTGTGAAAGGCGCTGATGTACTCGGTGCATTCACCTATACAGGATCCTTTGAAATTCATGCGGCACATTACGGTGCTAAATCAGTATTAGGCCTGGATATTTCTGCCAATGCCATACAGCAGGCAATCCAGAATGCAGAATTGAATGCAGTTCAACATATTTGCCGCTTTGAAACAGCCAATGCTTTTGATGTACTGAAGCAATGGGGAAAGGAAGGACGGCAATATGATGTAGTGATGCTGGATCCGCCGGCTTTTACCAAGAGCAGGGAAACTATTCAAAAAGCCATAACAGGTTACAAAGAAATTAATCTTCGCGGCATGAAGCTGGTAAAGCCCGGAGGTTTTTTAGTTAGTTCTTCCTGTACAAGTCTTGTAAGCCCCGAATTGTTTTTACAAATAATAGATATGGCTGCAAAAGATGCCAGGAGGAAAATAAGGCAGGTGGTCTTCCAGACACAATCAGCGGATCATCCCGTGATCAGGAGTATCGAAAACACACAATACCTGAAATTTCTAATTATACAAGTACAGTAATAAATTGATGTAATAAAAAAGAGGGAGAGTTACTTGGTAACCTGGAATTTTCCGGACTCGATCACTTTGCCGCTTATATCAATCAGGTGATACATATAAAGTCCCCTGTTATATTCAGACAGATCAAGCGTAATTTTTGAAGGCACACTTTGATTTTCGTACATTTTCTTACCCAGGAAACTATAGACCTGGATTGAAAGACCTTTTTCATATCCTTTTTGCAGATCGAAAGTAATATTGGTAGTAGCGGGGTTAGGATACAACTTAATGATCCTGTCAGAACTAACCGATGCAGGAATGCTTCTTGTAGTTTGAGCCTGTGATTGTATGGCAATCAACAGAATAAAGGATAGTATGGGTAGAATTCGTCTCAACGAAACAAATTTACTTTTATTATTCGAAAAGTAAGCCAAATTTTTTTTCTAAGCAACGTAAAATTACGATAAAGTAAAAAATATTGTAAATCAACGACTTATAGCTGTTTATATATCTTGATTTAACGAAAGCTTAGTTAAGGCCATTCAAAACTTCCTGTATAGCTTCAAAGTTTGGAACCTCTGAAGCATTATCAAGCACTTCAGCATAACGAACAATTCCGGACTTATCAATTACAAAAGCCGAACGTTTGGAAACACCTTTCATATTATATCCGAACATTTCATAGATAGAATCATAGAGTCTTGAAACATCTTTATTGAAATCACTAAGGAGTGTAAAATTAAGATGCTGGTCTTCTTTATATTTTGCCAGTGTATGCAATGCATCAACAGAGATGCCGAAAACTTTTGCATCCGCATTATTATACCAGGCAATATTATCCCTCACTGAACAAAGCTCTTTTGTGCAGGTGCTGGTAAAGGCAAGTGGAAAAAAAAGTAAAAGAACATTATGACCTTTAAGTTCAGACAGGGTAACCTGTTTTTTTTCGCTGTCGAACAACGTAAAATCAGGTGCTGGTTGTCCAATTTCTATTTTCATCATGATTGGTTTATGTGAATAAAATGTAAATTAATCATTGCCCTGCTTCTTTTATCTTCAAAGAGACAAATAACTTTAAAGAAGAGTTCAGGTTCATCGAATTTATTTTACCAAAATAAACATGTTTATGAAAAAGTACATTACTGAATTTATCGGCACTTTTTTCCTGGTGCTTACCATTGGACTCACTGTAAACGGTGGAGCCGGAACGATGGCGCCGCTTGCCATTGGCGCAGCTTTGATGATCATGGTTTATGCCGGTGGGCATATTTCCGGAGGACATTATAACCCGGCTGTCACCCTGGCTGTATTGATACGTGGACGAATAGCACTGGCTGAAGCAATTCCGTATATGATCGTACAGGTAATTGGCGCTGTGGTTGCTGCTTTTGCAGTAAAATATCTTATCGGCGATGATAAAATGCCTGCCGCCGCAACAGCAAATCCTGCTGCAATAAAAGCATTGATAGCTGAAGTACTTGGAACATTTGCCCTCGCTTATGTTGTTTTAAATGTGGCTACCGCAAAAGCAAACGCAGGCAACAGCTATTTCGGTCTTGCAATTGGTTTTACAGTGATGGTCATGGCTTATGCATTGGGCGCTTTTTCCGGTGGGGCTTTTAATCCTGCCGTTGCAGTAGGTATTAGTTTTATGAAAATGGCGGCATGGGGTGATATCTGGATCTACCTGGCCGGTTGTTTTGGCGGTGCTATTTTAGCAGCTATCATTTTCAAATTGAACAATGCCGATGATAAATAAAATTGGTAATAGTAAAACAGGATAGCAGCTCTTTAAACAGGGCTGTTATTTTTTAAAACCTCGGGCAAAGAAGGTATTCCTCCCTGGCTTTCCGGAACCCGATATAAGAAATGGATAATTCAATACCACCCCTTCCGTAACTGGATGGTTTCAATTTAGAAATATTTACATCATAACTTATTGCGACAGAAAAAGGATTGTAATCTAATTTCACTACAGGAATTAATGCATCATCCCATCTCAAAAAAGCTCCGGCATGAATGGTGTAAGCAGGGTTGTCAACATCCCCGATCTTTAATCCATACATTGCTCCGCCAACAGTTTCTTTAAATCCTCCCTGCAAGGTCTGGTCCGCCTGTACCGTCATAAAGGCATTATCTGAAATACCAAATCTTAAACCTCCTGAAAAAACCAATTTAGGATGCAACTCTATCCCCGCATCCCTGTAAAAAGAATTATTGGGCCTGTTAAAATGATGATAAGCAGCCCCGATAAAAAAATTATTATTGACATTATAACCCAATGTAGAGTTGTAACTCATACCTACACTTCCGTCAATATAATTATATTGAGTATTGGAAAAATTTTCTCCCAATCCCCCGTTATCATACTGGCTGTTAGTGGTAACTTTTGAAGGGTCAAACCTGCGCTGCACCCATCCCCCCATAAAACCAAGTGAGAGATACTGGTTACGGTCATTGCTCAGTGATTTATGAAAATTCAATACCGGTAAAACATGAGTAGATGTCCAGCCGATCGTTCCGGCCCTGTCATATAAAACCTGCAGACCTGTAGTGATGAAGTCATTACTTTTTCCAATATGTCTTTTAAATTCAACATTCAATGAGCCGGTTCTATAGGCATTGGTAACACTGTTCCATTGGTCCCTGTAAACAGCCTGTACCCTTATATCCCCATTGTAAATACCAGCCAGTGATGGATTTCTCCAGAGAGGTGTTTCAAAGAATTGGGAAAAATGGATATCCTGTGAAGAAGCCATGAGCCATGAGCCATGAGCCATGAGCACTGAAATAATAACTTGTATCGGTTTTTTCAATTTCATAATTCTTAAAAGATCAAAGCAATGTTGCCATTTAATTTAATAACGTCACCGTTGTCGCAATAAACTTCAGCCTGGTACACATATACGTCTGCCTGTGGTTTTTTCCCTTTGAATGTTCCGTTCCATCCTGATGCAGGATCATTAACCGGGAAATTTCTTCTTTCAAATACCACTTCACCCCAGCGGTTAAAAATTCTAAGGAGTATTACCCTTTCCAATCCTTTTCCTCTTGGATAGAATATATCATTGCTTCCATCCCCGTTTGGTGAAAAAGTGTTTGGTATAAAGAGGTTGGCATTTTTACAAATTACAGTTACCATGATATTGCCAATATTGTTGCAGCCATTTGCATCTGTAAAATATACCTGGTAATGGGTGTCAAATTTCGGACCCGCAGCCGGTGTTGGACAGTTAGTACAACTTAGCCCCGAAGATGGTGACCAGATCCAGCTTACTGTATTTGGACTATAGGTTGCAGGAATTGTAACCGGGAAACCATTTTGCACGGTCATTTGTCCAGGCATATTAACGACAGGTAATGGATTCACATACACATTTTGCCTCATTGTATCCTTGCAACCGGTGCTGTTGGTAGCAATAGTTGTTATAGTAAATGTGCCGGCTGTTGTATAAAGCTGCGCCAAAGGATTCTGAAGGTTCGAATTGTTTCCATTGGGGAAATTCCATTGCCAGGTTACAACCGAAGTATCGGTTTGCAGAAAAATTCCTGAATGTAATAATGATGAATTAATACATACAACCGAATCACCGCCAATATCGATCAGTGGCCGTTGCACCACTTTCACCAGGCTTGGTTTTGTCAGGGTATCCCGGCAACCAAGTTGTGTTTGTATAGCAAGCCGCACCGTATAAATTCCCGGAGCCGTATACTGGTGTGTTGGATTTTGTGATGCAGATGTTCCTCCATCCCCAAAATTCCAGTTATAACTTATAACGGGATCATTGAAAGTAGTTGAATCGGTAAAATTGACTGTACCAAAGTCACAGAAAAGTTTTTTATCAATACCAAATTTTGTATTCGCTCCTGCCACGTAAACGGTATCAAGTCCCTGCAAGGGGATCAGGCAGCCGGAAGGATCCTGCATGATGACTTTTGGTAAAAAATTCCCAAAGGAAGTTGTATAAATGTAATTGACGTTTGGTGTTGTTGTGGTTTGCGTGTTCCCATCTCCAAAATCCCAGAAATAAGAAGAGATTTGGCCTGCGGTATTAACACTCAGGCTTACTGCCAGTGGTTTGCATCCATTAAATGGCAGGTAATTTAACCTGGACCCGCTGGTATCATTTACCGTTACTGTTTTAAATGTTGAATCAAGACAACCACCCGGGCTTGTTGCTAATAATTTTACAGAGTAAGTACCGGGCACTGAATAATAATGAACAGGATTATTTAATGCGGAAGTCCCTTCCCCGGGACCAAAGTCCCATAATACTGAACTGTAAAACGTAGAAGTATTTGTAAACTGTACCTGAAATGGGATACAGGAACTGATGGAATCATTCATACTAAAATTAGCCACGGGCTTGTCAACATTGATATATGCATTCCTGATCAATGAATCAGGACATCCGAATGCGTCCTGGATGCGGAGCTTAACGGTATAAATACCGGTTGCAGCATAGACATGTGATGGAGAAGCCATGACAGATGTTCCGCCATCTCCAAATTCCCACTGACTGCTAAAACCTGCGGGAGAGGACGAATTAGTAAAAGTTACCGTAGCTCCCGGGCAACTCAATGTATCAGCCGTTGTAAAATCCGGCACCGGGTCTGTAGCTGTAACAAGATCATCAAGTGTAAGACTGTCTTTGCATCCTGCTGCATCTGTAATGACGAGTTTTACAGAAAAAGTTCCGGTCGTGTTATAAGTATGCTGAAACGGAGGGCTGCTGAAATTCTGAATGGCGCCATCTCCAAAATCCCAGCGCCAGTTGTTGATGCTGTTGGTGCCATCAGTAAAGGAAAGATCATTGAAAGTAGTTGTCAACCCCGAACAACCTGCCACATTTGTTGCATTGAAGTTGGCAGAAGGCCCGTTGATCCGTATATAATCTGTTTTATTGACCGAATTAGTACATCCGTTATTATCTGTAGTAGTAAGAATCACGGTGTAAGTGCCCGCAGTAGTATAGATATGAGAAATGGACGGTACAGTTGCATTTCCTGTACTGGCATCACCAAAGTCCCAATTATAGTTAGTGATATTAGCCGTCGTGATATTGGTAGCTGTAAAATTGATCGTTGCTATTTTACATGCTGCAATTTGATCGGCTGTAAAATCAGGGTGCTCATCTATTGTTTGAATGGTTCTGAAAGTAGTATCGGCACAGCCGCCATTCGTAACAATAAGTCTGACCGTATAAGTAGCAAGGGATGGAAAGTTATGCACCGGGTTTTGTAAAAAAGAAACAGGAGATCCGTCTCCAAAATCCCATTCCCAGGTAAGCGGCGCTATGGATTGATCAGTGAAACTGAATTGTAACCGGTTATTACAGTTTGGTACCGGGTTAAATACAGCTATCGGTGGCAGCACCCGGACATAGTTTGTTTTAATTATTGTATCAGGACAACCATTGTTGGTAGCGATCAATTGAATGGTAAAATAACCCGTATCGGAATAGCGGTGTGATGGATTTTGTGATGTAGATATTCCTCCATCTCCAAAACTCCATTCCCATTCATCAGCCATGGGGGTTGTCAGGTCGGTGAAATAAACGGGTTGGGTGCCGCAAACAGGAATAGGTGTTGCTGAAAAATCAGCCATGGGTTTTGAACCAACATGTATCGCCGATGGTATGCTTAATGTATCGGTGCAACCAGAACTGGTAGTAATGATCAGTCTTACCGTATATGTTCCCTGGGTTATATAAGTATGTGTTGGATTGGCCAGCGTTGAAGTGCCCCCGTCACCAAAATCCCAATTATAAGAAGTAACAGCATCAAGCGCCGTGATAACGGGTATCATCGTTATTGTAAAAGGTATGCAGCCATGCGCCGGCAAAGCAGGTATACTGATCGATGCCCGTTGGATGCGGATAAAATCTGTTTTGGTAATTGTATCTGTACACCCAAAAGCATTGGCAGCAATAAGTGTAACGGTAAAACTTCCATAGCTTGTATAAGTATGTGCAGGGTTTTGAAGATTAGATGTATTACCATCACCAAAGTCCCATTGCCAGCTGGTTGCGCCACCTCCGGAAAGATCCTGGAAGTTAACTGTGAGCGGAGGTTCACAACGGGATGTTACAGGCGCTGAAAAATCAGCAACCGGCCGCGGATGAACCGTAATGGTTTGTGATATGGAGTCATTGCAGGAAGAATATGTATTGTATAACCAGACTGTGTAAGTTCCGGGAATACTGTAAACATGTGTTGTATTGATCGTGTTTGCTGTACCACCATCACCAAAGGTCCAGTTGGAACTGATCGGAGCAGGTGATGATGTGTTAGTAAAAGAAGCGGTTTCATTGATACAAATACCAGCTGGGGCATTAAAAGAAGTAATAAAACCACCAATTATAATTGGACTGCTTTTTATAGAATCTATACAAC
>DATHDV010000202.1:0-15286 GCA_035318845.1 Chitinophagaceae bacterium | reverse complement strand
AAAACTGGCTATCCCTTATATTTTTAAATCATCTTACCGCAAAGCTAACCGGACCAGTGCTGATTCTTTTACAGGTATCGGCGACGATGTGGCCCTGCGAATGCTTCAAAACATCGGCAACCAATTATCCCTTCCGGTGATCACTGATGTGCATACGGCTGATGAAGCTGCTCATGCTGCCAGCCATGTAGATGTATTGCAGATACCGGCTTTTCTTTGTCGTCAAACCGATCTGCTGGTAGCGGCTGCAAAGACGGGAAAAATTGTGAATGTAAAAAAAGGACAGTTTGTAAGCGGTGAAGCCATGAAGTTTGCTGTGGATAAAATAAAGACAGCCGGTAATAATAAAGTAATGCTTACAGAAAGAGGAACCACTTTTGGTTACCAGGACCTTGTTGTTGATTATAGAAATATTCCTGCCATGCAGGCGCACGGAGTTCCGGTGATCATGGATGTTACACATTCGCTGCAACAACCCAATCAAACAAGTGGGATCACGGGCGGCAACCCGCAAATGATCGGCACTATTGCCAAAGCCGCTATTGCTGCCGGCGCTGATGGTTTGTTTATAGAAACACACCCCAACCCTTCCAAAGCATTAAGTGATGGAGCTAATATGTTACAGCTTGACCTGCTGGAAAAATTATTGATGCAATTAGTAAAAATCAGGAAAGCGATCAATAGCTGACAACTAAAAAGAAAACAGGTACCGACACCTGTCGTATTCAACCATTAAGAATGTCGCATTTACACTGCATCAGCATGATCTTTGTTGCCGAGATTTGTATTATACAAACCAATTTTGAAAAAAGTTTTTAAACCTGCCTGCCGGCAGGCAGGAAATAAATTACAGGAGGAAAAATAATATGAGAAAAATAATCGTGTTTTCAATGACTTCATTAGATGGAGTAATGCAAGCACCCGGTGGACGCAGGGAAGATACATCAGGTGGTTTCAAATATGGCGGTTGGACTCAACCTTATGGCGATGAAGTGGGTGGTAAACTGGTGCAAAAAGAACTGGAACAACCTGCAGATTATCTTTTGGGCAGAAAAACATTTGAGATCTGGGAAGGATACTGGCCTAAACATGCAGACTTTTGGCCAGGCATCAATGAAGGCACAAAATACGTCATGTCCAAAACCAGGAAAAAATCAGATTGGAAGAATTCAGTTTTCATCAAAAGCCTGGCGGATATCAAAAAGCTTAAAAAGTCCCCCGCCAAAGGCGGGGCTGATATTCAAGTTTGGGGCAGTAGTAAACTTATTCAACTACTGCTGAAGAATGATCTGGTGGATGAACTCCGGCTAAAAATTTATCCATTGACCCTGGGCAAAGGGAAAAAGTTGTTTGATAGTGGTCCAATTCCCGCAGCATTTACATTAATGGAGAGTTTAGCTACGCCAAGTGGGGTGGTTATTGCCAATTACAAGCGGGCTGGAAAAGTCAAGACTGGTAATGTTGGAGTTTAAGGAGAAATAAATCCGGTAGCTATCGGATGAGGATCGTGGTTCTATCTGAGGTCCACTTCCTCTACGCCCGGGTATTTCGTTTTATCAAAAACAAAAATATTATCTGCCAATGCCAGGTTGGTCTTCATGGTACTGATGGTGTAAGTATACCTGTTGCCGGCATTCTCCAATACTTTAGTACTATAAATAGTTTTAGCGGTCTTATCCACCTGTACATACACTTTATGAAATGGTTTGCCCTTATCCACCGGGGTCATTTCAATTTCCTGTAATGTTTTGCTGCCAACTTTCTTTTCACCGTTCAGCATATACAGGAAATCCTTGTCATAAAAATTGGTGAACAGTTTTTGCGGGGTGATCATACCGCTGGAAGCATCCAGTTTGCTGATGGTGACTTCGTTTGCAGCCTTGTCATAATTCCAGATGGTGACCCCATTGCAAAAAATTTCCTGCCCGCTGAAACTCACCCTGTATTTGGTCCCTTTCATCATGATGGAGCCTGTCTTGGTTGAAAGAGCTTTTCCGGAGGCATTTTCAACCTTATAACTAAATGTCGCCTGGACGGTACTGAATGTTTTGAATTTGGTGCTGACCGCATCCAAAATGGCCTTGGCAGCAGGATCATTCTTAGCCTGGGCTGATGCCAGTATAGTTATAGCAAACAAAAAGCTGGTCAAAAAAGTTTTTTTCATCAATAGTGGTTTGTGTGGTGCCCCCGACAGTTACTGTTGGGGCCGGGTAAAGGTAAATGAATTACGGCAATAGGACTGACAATGACCGTACCGGGTTGCTTCGGCCGGGTCGGGATCATTTTTTCTTAACAAGCCACTAACTCATTTACCCGTTATAGTCCCGATTGAATCGGAACGAAAGAGAGTTAGCCCAGCATATCAAGATGTCGGCCTCTCCCTAAATCCCTCTCCAGGGAGAGGGACTTGCTATCCTAAATTTGAAAGATACTCTTGTAATTCCATCTCTGTTTTTATCAAAACATCCCTTGCCTTACTTCCCTGGTTCGGGCCTACAATACCGGCAGCTTCTAACTGATCCATTAAACGGCCGGCCCGGTTATAGCCTAATTTCATCCTTCGTTGCAATAAAGAGGTTGAGCCAATTTGATTTTGAACGATCAACCTGGCTGCATCATTAAACAAAGAATCACGGTCGGAAACATCAAAATCCTTTCCTTCCAGTTCTTTTTCGTCAATATATTCCGGTAACAGGAATGCCTGCGGATAACCCCGCTGGTTGCCGATAAATTCTACAATACGTTCCACTTCGGGTGTATCTATAAAGACACATTGAAGACGGGTTATTTCCCCATGATGTGAAATAAGCATATCACCTTTACCGATCAATTGTTCTGCACCGCCGGCATCAAGGATGGTCCTCGAGTCGATCTTGGATGAAACCTTGAAAGCAATACGGGAAGGAAAGTTGGCCTTGATAGTACCGGTGATAATATTTACAGAAGGTCGCTGGGTAGCGATGATCAGGTGGATGCCGACCGCACGGGCCAGTTGTGCCAGCCTTGCTATTGGCATTTCTATTTCTTTACCCGCTGTCATGATCAGGTCTGCAAATTCATCGATCACCAACACAATGAACGGAAGATACTGATGTCCTTTTTGCGGGTTCAGTTTTCGCTTGATGAATTTCTCGTTATACTCTTTGATATTCCTGGCCCCTGCTTCTTTAAGTTGATCGTAGCGGTTGTCCATTTCAATACACAGGGCATTCAATGTATGTACTACTTTTTTTGTATCGGTAATGATCGCTTCATCTTCACCGGGCAATTTGGCTAAAAAATGTTTTTCAATTAACCGGTATAAACTTAATTCCACTTTTTTAGGATCGATGAGGACAAGTTTCAGTTGTGAGGGATGTTTTTTAAACAATAACGAAACAAGGATCGCATTAATGCCCACCGATTTGCCCTGTCCTGTAGCGCCGGCCATCAGCAGGTGCGGCATGCTGGCAAGGTCAACGATAAAATTATCTTTCTCTATCATTTTGCCGATAGCGATCGGCAGGCTATAATTATTAAGTTGAAATTTTTCAGAGGACAATAATGATTTCATGCTTACGATCGTCTTCTTGGCATTGGGCACTTCAATACCGATCGTTCCCTTACCGGGTATGGGTGCTATGATGCGGATGCCCAGTGCGGCAAGACTCAATGCAATATCATCTTCCAGGTTTTTTATCCTTGATATTCTTACACCCGGGGCAGGAACAATTTCATATAATGTAACAGTCGGTCCCACGGTCGCACTGATCTTCTGGATCTCAATGGCATAATTTTTCAGCGTAGCAATGATCTGGTTCTTGTTATTCTCCAGTTCATTGGCATCCTGTACGATCTTTTCACTGCCATGAGATTCCAGCAGGCTGAGAGTTGGATATTTATAATCTCTCAGGTCAAGAGTAGGTTCATAAGGAGGCAGGTTTTCAGGCAACTCTTCCTCCTCCACTTTCTCAGGCGTTGCTTTTATTTCCAGTTCCAGGTTTTCTCCTGTCTTTTTGTTAGCAGTTTTTTCTTTTACCGGCGGAATTATTTTTTCTTCAGTTTCATCGACACCCATATCATGTGTATGCAGGATCTCACTGACTATTTCTTTTTCCGGAGTTGTTTGCTGTTCCTCCATTTTTTCTCCGAAGGAGTCCTTACGGACTGCCTGTTCTTCTTCTGTTTCCTCTTTTTCTATCACCTTAAGATCATGCAGGTTCTTTTCATCAGGGAAATTTATGACCAGGCCACCATTTGGTTTCATTGAATTAGCGTCATTGATCGTTTTTCCTGCTGTTACGGGCAGCACTGCTGTTTCATCAGTTTCTTCGTCAATAGTTAAAACAGCTTCCTGTTTTTTGGATGGAAAATTAAAAGCCGGGTTAAATTGCCAGATAAAATACCCAAGAGCCAGCAATAACAAAACTGCAGCAGTACCAATATTACCAAGGGCCCCCGTTAATTTTCCGCTGACCATATCCCCCACGGCTCCGCCAAACGGGAAACCACTGTTGCCAAAAACAAAAGCCAATGAAACAGATAGAACCAATAGCCCGATCGTAACATATTTCAGGTTGCGCCAGATGGAAAAAACTTTACGGCGGAACAAAAGATTGACACCAACTACGAAGAAGAAAGTACAAATGAGAAATGAAGCAAGACCAAACCCGTTAAAAATAAAGAACCCGGAAACAACAGCACCCAGGCGGCCTAAAAGGTTGGAAGCTGATTTGTCGTTATTAAACAATGCAGAAAGACCCTGTTGGGCAACATCCATATCTTCTTTCCAGGTAAAGAGATAGGAAATAAAGGAAATAAAAAGAAATAAGGAGATAAGAAGAAAAAATGCGCCAACGATCTTCCAGGTACGTTCATCCCGGGCCAGTGTTTTCAAATCAATTTTTTCCTCCTTTTCATCGCGGAAGGCTTTTTGACCGGATCTGGCAGGTTTTTTCTCAGGACTATTTTTCTTTTTCTTTTTCAGCTTGGTAGCCATGGCGGCAAAGATAAATAGTTTGCCCTTCAAGTTTTACTGTTTATTGACCACCGCATAAAGGAGTCTTGCTCTTTCTTTGTGTACTTTGTGCTCCTTTGTGTCCGTTGTGCTCCTTAAAAATGGGAACACAAAGAACACAAAGAACCACGAAGGCCACAACGGTGTTTATTTTTAAGTACCGCGTTGATACATGCAAATAGTCCTCCACTATTGATTCGTTTTTATTTCTTTTTCATTGCGGCTATCAACAAAAACAGCCAGCCTAAAATAAAGAAGATACCACCCAATGGCGTTACCGGTCCAACAAACTTTACAGCGCTGCTCTCCTGTATTTTTAAAAGTGTAAGTGTATATAAAGAACCGGAAAAAAGAATGATCCCGGTTATGAAGCAATTCCCTGCCCATTTTATCCATGTAGTCTGAAACTTTTCATACATGATGGCGATTGCCAGCAAGGCGAGTGCATGATACATCTGGTATTGTACACCCGTTTGAAAACCATGCAGGATCTTTTCATCGGATGTGATCTTCTCAAGACCATGTGCCCCAAAAGCACCGAGTATGACAGCCAGTCCTCCAAAAATGGCCGCAATGATCAAAAATCTTTTATGCATGGAAAAGTTTATCAATTAATATTTCCAGATCCACCGGCTCGTCATCTATTTTCAGATCGGCCTGCTCGTAGTAGATTTTCCGGTCAGCAAATTTTTTACCGATAAAATTTTTCAATTGCTCATCGGAAAGATCTTTTATCAGGGGCCTGTTCTCTTTTTCCTTTACCAGCCTTTGAAACAGTACTTCAAGCGGAGTATTTATCCAGATAGTGGTTCCTGCCTGCTGCATATATTCAATATTATTGAAATAACAGGGAGAACCTCCGCCGCAAGCCATTACAAAACTTTCATGGCTTTCGGTGATGATATGCAGTATATCCTTTTCCTGCATACGGAATTGCTCCTCTCCTTCTGCAGCAAATATTTCTGCGATGGATCTGCCCGCATGCTCTTCTACCTGTGCATCGAGGTCAAAAAAAGGGATACTGAGTTTCTGACTCAATAAGCGGCCCCAGTGTGTTTTGCCGGAACCCATGAAGCCAATGAGGAAGATTTTCATAGTACAATTTGAAAATTTGAAGATGAAACAATTTGAAAATTTTCAAATCTTCAAATCGGCACATTTTCAAATCATTTAAATGCATTAAGCCCCGTCACATCCATCCCCGTTATCAGCAAATGAATATCATGCGTGCCTTCGTAAGTGATGACACTTTCAAGATTCATCATATGCCGCATCACTGAATACTCGCCGGTAATACCCATACCACCGAGCATCTGCCTGGCATCACGGCAAATATTAGCTGCTACTTCACAGGCATTTCTTTTTGCCATACTTACTTGCTGTGGTGTTGCTTTACCTTCATTCATCAATGTTCCCAAACGCCAGTTCAATAACTGGGCCTTGGTGATCTCTGTGATCATCTCGGCAAGCTTTTTTTGTTGCAATTGAAAACCGCCGATCGGTTTACCAAACTGTTCTCTTTCTTTTGAATAACGAAGGGCCGTATCATAACAATCCATGGCAGCTCCAATGGTACCCCAGGCAATGCCATATCTTGCTTTTGTCAAACAACCCAGGGGACCTTTCAATCCTTTTACATTGGGAAAAATATTTTCTTTGGGCACTTTCACATTGTCAAATACCAGTTCACCGGTTGCAGAAGCTCTTAAACTCCATTTACCATGTGTGGTAGGCGCACTGAATCCCTCCATTCCTTTTTCTACGATCAATCCATGTATCTCACCTTTTTCGTCTTTTGCCCACACGACTGCTATTTGTGAAAACGGTGCATTACTGATCCACATTTTTGCTCCGTTTAATATTACATGGTCGGCGGCATCTTTGAAATTCGTCAGCATACTGGAAGGATCACTACCATGATTGGGTTCTGTTAATCCAAAACAACCAAGCCATTCGCCGCTGGCCAGCTTGGGTAAATACACTTTTCTTTGTTCTTCACTTCCATATTGATAAATAGGGAACATGACCAATGAACCCTGAACAGATGCGGTGGAACGAACGCCACTGTCGCCTCTTTCCAATTCCTGCATCATTAACCCGTAAGAAATATAATCAAGACCACCACCACCATATTCAGTTGGAATGGTTGGACCAAAACAACCAAGATCACCCAGTTGTTTTACAATATGCTGCGGGAATTCTGCCTTCTGTGCATAGTCTTCAATGATGGGAGAAATTTCCTTCTTCACATAATTGCGGACAGCTTCACGGATATGTTTCTGTTCTTCCGACAATAATTCATCTACATTAAAATAATCAGGACTGGTAAAAAGGTCTGTTCTGGCAGCCATTCGGTTATATTTTTTGGGGAGTTTTCTAAGACGGCACAAAGGTAAAGTTTATCAATAAGGATAAAAATTTATATAGAAATTCAAAAACCAGCGCCCTTATTCCAAATCTGGCATGTTTTTGAAGCCGTTTATTAAAACTCTTCATATGAAAGCGATCTGGACAGGCTCCATCGGGTTTGGGTTGGTAAATATTCCCATTAAAATGTACAGTGCTGTGGAAGAAAGTACACTTGACCTGGACATGCTGGATAAAAAGAACCATGCCCGTATCCGGTTTAAGCGGGTCAATGAAAATACAGGCAAGGAAGTGGCCTGGGAAAATATTGTAAGGGGTTACCTGGAAAACGAGCGATATGTGGTATTGGATGAAAAGGATTTTGAAAAGGCCAGCCCGGAGAAAACCAAACATATTGAGATCACCCAGTTTGTAAATGAAAAAGAGATCGACAGTATTTTTTTTGAGGTCCCTTATTACCTCAAGCCTGAAAAAACCGGGGTGAGAGCTTATGTGCTGCTGAGAGAGGCATTGAAAAAATCATCGAAAGCAGGCATTGGTCTTTTTGTGATGCACAAAAGAGAACATGTAGGCATGATAAAAGCTACTAACGACGTTTTGATATTGAACCGTATCCGGTTTGCTGAAGAAATAAGGTCATACAAGGACCTGGACCTTCCATCTTCAAAAAGTAAACCGGGTGAATTAAAGATGGCCATGAATTTGATTGACCAGCTTTCCACAAAATTTAACCCTTCAAAATATAAAGATGAATATACCAGCAAACTGATGAAGATCATCAAAGCGAAAGCAAAGGGCAAATCCACTCCTTTTCAACCATTGAAAGTGGTGCATTCTCCTACGAAAGACCTGATGGAACAATTGAAAGCAAGTTTGTCTAAAAAACGGGCTTCATGACAGGTTTGACCACATACCGAAAAAAAAGAGATTTCAAAAAGACCCGGGAACCTTCCGGTAAAAAGAACAAGGCAACTCAATTTCGTTTTGTGGTTCAACGACACCAGGCTTCGCACCTTCATTATGATTTTCGTTTAGAACTGGGCGGTGTTTTAAAAAGCTGGGCTGTACCAAAAGGCCCATCCCTCAATCCTTCGCAAAAAAGATTGGCAGTGATGGTGGAAGATCATCCTGTAGACTATATTACTTTCAAAGGCAGGATACCGGAAGGGAATTATGGGGCCGGTACCGTGGAGATATGGGACCATGGAACTTTTATCCCCGTGGATGAAAAAGAGAAAGCTATTTCGGAACAAATGGCTTTGCAGGCCATTAAAAAAGGTGAAATAAAGTTTCAACTGAAGGGTAAAAAACTAAGAGGTGGTTTTGTGCTGGTAAAATTAAAAAATGATGAAAAGAACTGGTTGCTCATCAAGCACAAGGATGAATATGCCGTGAACAAAATATATGATGCGGAAGAAAACCTGAATGACACTTCACAAAAAACAAATGGTACTTCTCAAAAAACAATAGCATCGATCCGGTTTGGGAAAGGGAAAAAGCTGCATGATTTTATTAAACCCATGCTGGCCACCGCTTCCAAAACAGCTTTTGATGATAAAGACTGGCTCTATGAAATAAAATGGGATGGCTACAGAGCCATTGCTGCATTAAAAAATGGCGGGCTTGATCTTTACTCAAGGAACGGGATCGATTTCAAAGCGAGATTCCCTTCAATCGCACAGGCTCTCTTAAAAATAAAACATGATGTGGTGCTCGATGGGGAGATCGTTTTATTAAATGAAAAAGATCTTCCTGATTTTCAGAAATTACAGCACTATGAAAACCATCTTAACTACCCGCTGATCTATTATGTGTTCGACATGCTGAGTCTGGACGGAAAAGACACGAAACAATTACCCTTAACAGACAGGAAAAAATTGGTCAAAAAACTTTTAGGGAAGAACAAAACAGTTCAGTACTGTGATCATATTGAAAATAACGGGATCGCTTTCCTGGATAAAGCAAAGGAACAGGGACTCGAAGGAATTATTGCCAAGAAAAAAGACAGCACTTACACTCCCGGGATCAGGAGTAAAGAGTGGCTCAAATTAAAAAATGTGCAAAGTACCGAAGCGGTCATTGTTGGTTACACGGAACCGCAGGGAGGCCGGACACATTTTGGTTCGCTGATCCTCGCCTCACCCAAAGCAAAGCAATGGCAATACCGGGGTCATGTAGGAACTGGTTTCTCTCATGAAAAATTGAGTTCATTAAAAAAAATGATGAAACCGCTGCAAACGGATGAATCACCCTTTAAAGAAAAAGTGCCGGTGAATGGTAAAACGACCTGGCTTAAACCCAAACTAGTAGCTGATATTGCTTATACGGAAATGACAAGAGATGGTATCTTTCGTCATCCATCCTTCCTTCGTTTGAGAGATGAAAAGACAACAGAAACTATTAACGATGAATCTGTAGAAGATATGAAAGAAGTAAAAAGAAATGAAGAAGTAAAAGTAGGTAAGGAAAAAGTAGCTATTACTAACCGGCATAAAATATTCTGGCCCGATGAAGGTTATACCAAGGGTGATGTGATCGACTATTATGATAAAATGTCTTCTTTTATTTTACCTCATTTAAAAGACAGGCCGCTTTCTTTAAAAAGAAACCCGAATGGTATCCGGGATGAGGGTTTCTATCATAAAGATGCGGGTGAAAATGCACCTGCCTTTGTAAAAGTGTTCCCGGTTAAAAGTGAAAGCAATAATAAGACCATTGATTATATAGTTTGCAATAATAAAGCTACCCTGCTTTACCTCGCCAACCTGGGTTGTATTGAAATGAATCCATGGAACAGCACGACGCAATATCCGGGCAAACCCAGCTGGCTGGTGATCGATATTGATCCTTCTGCCAAAAATAGTTTTGAAGAAGTAGTTGATGTGGCCTTGATGACCAAAAAGGTCTTTGATAAAGCAGGTATGACCTGTTTTTGTAAAACCTCCGGCGCATCAGGACTTCATGTGTATGCACCCATGAAAAATAAATATGATTATGCTACCATAAGAGATTTTGCACATATCATTGCTGCGTTGGTGCAGGAGCAATTACCCGATACCACTTCTATTGAAAGGTCATTAAAAAAAAGAGGCCCTAAGATCTATGTAGATTACCTGCAAAATAGTGGTGGCCAGACACTGGCTTCAGTTTATAGCCTACGTCCCAAACCCGGGGCTACTGTTTCTACACCCCTCGACTGGAAAGAAGTAACACATAAACTTCATCCTTCGCAATTCACTATTCAGAATATTCTTGAAAGAGTAAAGAAAAAAGGCGACCTGTTTAAAAAAGTAATTAGCAGCTCCAATAATATCAAGGCCGCGCTGAAAAAGTTGAATAAGTAAAATAAAGAATGTAGTTACTTCATGTACTCTTGCATTTCTTCCTGGTACTCTTTAGCCACTATCCTTGCTTTCTCTGCAAAATCTTCTCCATCTGAAGCATAAATAATCGCCCTGCTAAGATTTACAAGAATGCCGCAATCTTTGATCATCGCTTGTTCAGAGATCTCTTTCAGGCTGCCACCTTGTGCACCTACACCGGGAACCAGGTAGAAATGATGTGGAGTTAATTTCCTGATGTCGGCAAATGCATTGGCTTGTGTGGCGCCGATCACAAACATTAAATTTTCTGTTGTTCCCCACAGAGAAGCAGTTTGCAAAACTTTTTCATAGATGAACTCACCTTCGGAATGCAGTAATTCAAAATCAATGGCCCCTTTGTTTGAGGTCAATCCCAATACAATGGCCCATTTACCTTTATGCTGCAAAAATGGTTTTACACTATCCGATCCCATATACGGCGCAACAGTTATCGCATCAAATGGCAGGGTTTCAAAAAAAGCTTTTGCATATTGGTCAGAAGTATTGCCGATATCACCCCGCTTGGCATCGGCAATTTTGAAATGTTCATCACCAATGTAATGAACCGTTTTTTCCATGGCCTCCCAGCCTTTTACGCCCAACGCTTCATAAAAAGCCGTATTGATCTTATAGCTTACACATAGATCTTTCGTGGCATCTATGATCGCTTTATTAAAAGAAAAAACCGGGTCGGGTTCAGATAAAAGATGTTTGGGGATCTTTGTGATGTCAGTATCAAGGCCAACGCAGAGATAGGATCGTTTTTTGTGGATCTGTTCGACGAGTTGATGGCGGGTCATTGCTGGTTGCTGGTTACTGGTTACTGGTTCTTGGATTCTGGATTCTGGTAAACTGATCGCAAATTTAACCAGAAACAAGCAACCAGCAACAGTATAATCAAGTTCTCACTATATTTATTAAGTAGTCACACTTTAGAGATAATCCAATTTTCAATCTCCCTTGTATTCCAGATTTTATGAATATCCGGTATCATCATTACTTCCTGCATGATGGCTTCCTGCCTCTGACCTCTTTGTAACGCCTCAGAATACCGGATATGAGGACTAAAAGTAACCTGGGTATAAGCCGGTATCCACTTCGCCGGATATTTTTCATGCAGGCTTGCCTCTATCTTTTTTTGCAGCAGGAATTTCGGGTCGGCGGTCTTGTCACGCATTTCTGTAAAATTATTGATCGCCATATCTGCAATCGCATCCGCATCCGGTTTTCTTAAAAACTGGTACTCATTCAAAATAGTTTTCCAGTCATCTTTATATTGATCGATCAATTCATCCAGGATCCGGCAGTCTTCAAAACCACAATTCATTCCCTGGCCAAAGAAAGGAACGATGGCATGAGCCGCATCGCCGATCAACGCAAAATGATCTTCCCGTATCCAGGGAAAACATTTTATTGTGACCAATGAAGAAGTGGGGTTATTGAAAAATTCTTTTATATAATCCGGCATCAGGGGCACTGCATCCGGGAATGTTTTTTGAAAAAATGTTTTTACTTTTTCTTCCGTATCCAGTTTTGAAAAAGAAGTTTCTCCTTCAAACGGGAAAAATAAAGTGCAGGTGAATGTTTTATCAAGATTGGGCAATGCGATCAGCATATAGTCTTTCCGTGGCCAGATATGCAGGGCATTTACTTCCATGGCAAATCCGATAGCTATCGGATCACCGGAAGCAGTTGCCGGGATCGTTAATTCTTTATAACCACAATCAATATAATATTGCTGGTAATCAAATTTATCATGCTGCAGCTGATGTTGCAATCTTGCTGCGGAGAAAGCACCGTCGGAGCCGAAGATGAGTTCTGAGTCGTGAGTCCGGAGTCCGGAGTCCGGAAGTTCAAAAGAGATTGAATTTTTCTTCCAGTCAATCGTATTACATTTATGATTGAAAAATATTTCCACTCCTTCTTGTTCTGCCAGGTCCATCAGTTTCATGTTCAATGTAGCTCTTGACACAGAATTAATATACTGGCCTTCTTTTCCATAAGGTTGAAATGCTGTTGTGCCGTCAAGGTTATGGATGAACCGGCCATGCATGGGGATGGCGATCTTCTTTATTTCCTCAGCCAATCCTACTTTCTCCAATGCTAATAAACCACGATCACTTAAGGCAAGATTGATAGAACGACCTGCGATCATTTTCTCTTTCCGCATATCGCCCCTGCGTTCATACAGATTTACCTTATATCCCCGTTTGGATAAATAAACAGAAAGTAATGAGCCGACCAGGCCTGCACCAACAATTGTTATATCTTTTTTCATTTATAAGAAAAAGGAACGCTGATTTTTATGATATTTAAGATTTATTATGTTGATATCTGCGAGCATCATAACAATCATAAAAATCTGCGTTCTATCTATTTCAAGATCGTTTCAATAATATTTCCAAACCTCCATACATCTTCAAACGAATTATAAAGGGGCACGGGAGCTACCCGGATCACATTCGGTTCCCGCCAGTCGGCAAGTACTCCCTGTTTTGTCAATTCATTAAAGATCTCTGTTCCTCTTTTCAGCATCAGCATGGATGACTGGCAACCTCTCTCATTTTCATCAGATGGAGTAATAATTTCCAATATTTTTTCTTTTTGCCTGCTGTTCACATCATTCAGTACATAATGCAAATAACCGGAAAGTAATTTTCTTTTTTTATGAAGTTGGTCAATACCTGCTTCCTCGAAAACATCCAGTGACGCTTTATGCGCCGCCATAGCAAGCACCGGGGCATTACTCAACTGCCAGCCTTCTGCCGTTGGTATGGCTTCGAAACCTTTTTCCATCTTGAAACGGGTTTCTTTGGTATATCCCCACCAGCCGGCGAATCGAGGCAGCTCTTTATTGGCAACATGTTTCTCATGGATATAAATACCACCTACTGCGCCCGGTCCACTATTCAAGTATTTGTAAGAACACCAGCATGCAAAATCGGCATCCCAATCATGCATATGGAGTTCAACATTGCCGGCAGCATGCGCCAGGTCGAAGCCGGCATAAGCCCCGATCGAATGTGCAGCTTCCGTAATTGTTTTGATATCGAACAATTGACCCGTGTAATAATTTACGCCGCTGAATAAAACTACCGCTATACTATCGCCATGTTTTTTTATTGTCGAAAGAATATCTTCTGTCCTTATTGCATACTCTCCTTCCCTCGGAGAAACTTCGATCACCGCATCTGTAGGATCAAAGCCGTGATGCTTTGCCTGTGTTTCAAATGCATATTGGTCGGAAGGAAATGCTTTTGCTTCGCAAATTATTTTATATCGCTGTTTAGTGGGGCGGTAAAAACTCACCATCAGCAAATGAAGATTTACCGAAAGTGAATTCATCACCACAACTTCTTTTGGCAGGCAACCAACGATCTTTGATAATTGCTTTGGAAAGATCTCATGATAAGGAAGCCAGGGGTTTCTTGCATGCAAATGCCCTTCTACGCCAAGACTGGCCCAATCTTCCAGTTCATCCACCACATAGTCCTGTGTTCGTTTGGCTTGCAACCCGAGGGAGTTGCCGGTAAAATAGATACATTCTTTTCCAAACATCAGCGGGATATAGAACATTTCCCGGAAATGTTTTAAGGGGTCCGTTTTATCTAGTTCCCTTGCAAACTGTAAAGTATTTTGATAATTCATTTAAGTTGGTTTGATGTTGGAGGTTGGAAGTTGGATGTTAGTGAACCTCAAACATCCAACTTCCAACATCGAACTATTCAAGTGTTGCAATCACTTTTAGCTCTATAGCGATCGGTGTCGGCATACTCTTTATTTCAACGGTTGTCCGGCAAGCCTGCACAGACGTAAAATATTCTGCATAGATCTTATTATAAATTGGAAAATCCTTTTTCATATTGGTTAAAAAAACGGTTACATCAATTATTTTATCCCAACTGCTGCCGCTTGCCTCAAGCACTGCTTTTACATTTGCAAAAACGGAATGACATTCAGCCTCTATGTCATAGGATTTTATTTTCCCTTTCTTGCTCAACTTAAGACCCGGAATAGAATTGTCCTTCGGGTTTCTTGGGCCGATGCCGGAAAGAAATAAAAGATCGCCCACTTTTCTTGCATGCGGGTAAGCCCCGAGTGGTGTTGACGCTTTATCTGTTACGATTATTTCTGACATGATAAATTATGAGTTATGAATTAAGAATTATGAATTGGTCTAAAAACATTCAGAACTCATAATTCTAAATTCTTAATTAAAGTTCAATACAAACATTTTTTGCTTCCGTAAAAAACCGCAACGCTTCCCATCCACCTTCTCTTCCCACACCACTGTTCTTCATTCCACCAAAAGGAGTGCGCAAGTCACGAAGCAACCAGCAATTCACCCAGATGATACCGCTTTCCACTTTGGCTGCTACACGGTTTGCTTTTGAAATATCCTGTGTCCAGATGGTAGCTGCCAATCCATATTGAGTTGCATTAGCCAACTGTAATGCTTCTTCTTCGGTTTTAAATGACTGTAATGTAACCACAGGACCAAAAATTTCTTCCTGGTTGGTTTGACAGTTTGGCCCTAAACCTTCTATCACGGCCGGTTCAA
>DATHDV010000201.1:0-5298 GCA_035318845.1 Chitinophagaceae bacterium | reverse complement strand
ATTAAATGTTCTGGCCGGATCAAGTTTCATTAATGCAGCTTTCCATTTACCCAATCCTGGATAAATGTCCTCCAGGAATTCAGGCTTACCGTCCAGTATCGTATTATATTTTCCCCAATGTGGAATGCCGCCATGGTCGAATAAAGCTTGCTGGCATAATTCAAGCATTGTTTCTGTGCCCCGGGTACGCTGCACAAAAGGTACATCAATGTAGGCTACGTCTCTTTCATATTCGGTAGCAAGGAAAGCTTTTGATCTTTTTACAAACCTGACCGTTATGGGTGATGAATGATAAAGTTTGGCATCTTCCTGCATCTTCTTTGCAAATTCCATTATCTTCTCTATGGCACTAATGGCTAGATCTTTATCATGAATATCAAAAGCAAACTCCGAAGAATAAGCCCTTTCTTTCACAAATTGAAATCCCTGGAAAAGGACTTTATATGATTTATGAACAAATTTTTTATCATTTTGCCCGTTTATGGTGCTGCGGATAAGTAAAGGAGCCCGGTGTGGCAAATAATTATATACAAAGAGGCTGTACCAATAGGTAACCGGGAAATTCCCGAAAATATAAGTGACCAGGTTACGCGTTGCTTCCTTCAGTATCCATTTTATTGGTTTTTTTGAATAATAATTGCGCATGACTGCGCAATTGAATTCTTCCTTTCCTGTTTTTTTATTTTTGAGTTTATAAGGATTGATCATGAAAGTTATACCTCGTGGAGACTGGCCGGCAGATTCTTCATCGCCTGCTGTAAAAATGGATCCTGTCAGCCATATCTTTTTGAGTTCTTCCCAGTTGGTTAACAATTTTGTTTCCCTCAGGTAGTACGCTTCCCTGACCTCTAAAACCAAAGAATAAATGATACCCATACTTCCAAAGCTGAGTACGGCACTGTAGAAAATATCATCATCCTGGATAAGTTCAATGTTGGGTTCATTAAATTTTACAGGATCGGTAATGCCATTTGATTTTTCAATCCGGTATATCTTTCCACCCCCGGAAACCAATACCATCGATTGGACAAAGCCCTGCATGGCTTCATAGTCCCTGCCCGTACCATGCGTTCCTGTTGAAACGACTCCTGCCAGTTTCTGGTGATCCACGGCGCCCATATTTATCAGGGCCAGGCCCATTGCATCAAGCTGGGTATTTACTTCCCTGAGGCGGATCCCTGCCTGGCATTCCACCAATTTACTATTCCTGAATTCTTCTTTTCTAACCCCGGTGTTATAGTGGTCCAAATGAATAAGCCGGAAAAGATCAACCATGTATTCCTCGGTTACTGCTACATCGGAAAAAGAATGTCCTGAACCAACGGCTCTTACTTTCAGATCTTTGGATTCAGCTTCTTTGACTATGGAAACAATATCTTCAAGCGATTCCGGTTCGAATAATTTGACGGGAGTTACTTTATATTTCCGGATGGTGTTTTGCCAAATGGCTCTGGTTCGAACTTTCATAGTAAGGTGGTTTGACTAAGAAAGTTACAGTAATATCATTTGTTTCAAAAAAAAATTATCGGGGAAAAATGCAATAGCAAATTGTAAGATCCGGGTTTGATCATTTCCCGCGGGAAAACTTATGATGAAGTTCCATCACCTGTGGTATCACTAATTGTTCTTCATCGTTTATGATCACAAAATTACAGCGTTTCATTTTCTTTTCTTCATCCATCTGCCGGTTGATCCGTTTCATGATCTCTGCTTCAGAGATCCCGTCCCTGGCCATCACCCTTTTGATCCTGAGTGGCAGCGGGGCATCTACCCCGATCACATAATCAAGGTTTTTATTGGCGCCGCTTTCAAATAATAAGGCTGCTTCTTTAATGATATAAGCTGAGGTTTGTTGTTTTATCCATTCCCCGGCGTCGCGGATGGTAGCGGGGTGTGTGAGAGAGTTCAGTAATTCTAATTTTTCTTTATCATTAAAAACGATGCCCGCCAAATATTTTCTGTCAAGTTCCCCATTTGCATAGCTTGCTTCGCCAAAACTTTTAATGATGGCAGCTTTCAGATCTTTATCGTTGTTCATCAGGTTTTTGGCTGCATCATCTGCATAGTAAACAGGTATCCCCAATGTTTCAAACACTTTTGCCACGACAGATTTGCCGCTGCCGATACCCCCGGTAAGTCCGATACGAAGCATGATCCGTTATAGATATGAGTCCAGTTAAAATGAATTATTAATTAATAATTATTAATTAATAATTTAAAGCAATAGCCCGCTGTTTTTTTCCTTACCTGTAGTTACTTCTTATCTGTTATTGCTGGTTTGTTTATGGAGGCCGTCCAGTCCATGCTGATCGCACTCTTTTCAATTTTCAGGTAACTGCCGGGGCTTACTTCAATATTCAGCGTTCCATCATCATTCACTTTATTGATGGTTCCGTGAATACCGGCAATGGTAACGATCTTGTCACCTTTTCCCAGGTTCTGGATAAATGTTTTCTGGTTCTTGGCTTTTTTTGCCTGCGGCCGTATAAAGAACATCCAGAAGACAAGGATCATCAACCCTAAAAACACAAACTGGAAACCGCCGAAACCTCCTGATGATTTCCCCCCGCTTGCGCCTGAATCGCCACCCGGCGGGACACAAGAGACCAGGGAAACGGAAACTAATAATACTGCTGTGAGATATTTTGAAATTGATTTCATACTGAACTAAGTTTTAAAATGTAAGCTGTCGAAAATTTCTATCGGTCAATCGGTGATCTCTACGCCGAAAGTAAGTGTATGTGAAACCGGGTTTGAATTGGCCATTACATATATTTCTTTTCGTATAGGCCCATGTGGTTTTCCCCCGCTGTCAAATTTTGCTTTGATCTCGCCTTCTTCGCCGGGGGCATATGGTCTTTCCGGCTTTTCGGGAACGGTGCATCCGCAACTTGCGGAAACGTTACTAAAGATCAGGTTCTTGTTGCCACTGTTCTTAAACCGGAAGGTTACTTCTATCACCTGGCCATCTTTGATCTTTCCAAGGTCTTTAAAAGTTGAATCGAGCCATTGTATGCTGGTAAAATTCGCGGTGTCAGCAATGGCTTTATTTCTTTCTTCCTGGGATAATGCTGGTACAGTGGTTTTTTTGTCACTGCTTTTGCAGGCGATAAGGCCGGCTGCAACTACAAGAACGATCAATATTTTTTTCATCGTGATTTACTTAAGAAGTGCAAATGTAGAGGAAAATTGGCTATTAGCTTTTAGCCATTAGCAAGAAAACTGACAGGGGACAGCTTTTTTTCCTCTTTGAAATTTCTTATTTTATTAAAATTAAAAGCTAATGGCTAATGGCTGACAGCTAAAGGCTCTTCTTATACTCCACTTTCTTCATCTTCCCTTCCAGCACCAGCTCTTTATGAATATTATCAAGGATGCCGTTGACAAACTGGCCGCTTTGTGTTGTACTGTAATCTTTGGCGAGGTCAATGTATTCATTGATCGTGACTTTGGGCGGAATGGTTTCAAAAAACAGGAACTCGGCCACCCCCATTTTCATCAATATCATATCCAGCAGGGCAATTCGTTCAGAGTCCCAGTTCTTCAGTTTGGGGATAATGAAACTTTGCAGCTGTTCGCTTTTTTCTAAAACGGTTTCCAAAAGATTTTTAGCAAACTGTTCCTTATCATCACTCATCATTTTGTTGAAATTATAGCTGCCGGGTTTTTGCAGGTAACCTGAAAGCAGTTGAACGATCATCTCGCCATCATCATCCCAGTTGGAGAAATTATCTTCTACATGCGACACAAATGTTTCGTTGGCCAGCATCAGGTCATTCAGAATAAATTCTATGATCTTCTTTTCCTGGGCCTTATCTCTTAACGGTTGTGCTGTGTAGGCTTTGTATTCGGATGCTTCCGCAAGCGTATGGTAAATTCTGCGGAGTAATTCTGTATCACCGATCAATTCAGGTTTTTCTTTGGCAAATTGTTCTTTCAATGCCGGATCTTCCAGCATTTTCAACAATAATTCATTGCCGGCAATTTTTGTATTTACATGCAGGTCCTCAGCAGAGGGTAAATGTTTGGAAGCCCTGTGAGATGAGTCCGTTTCAGCATAACGGGTAAGCTCTGTCAAAAAATAAATAAGGTAAATGAGTAAGGAACGGGTCTGGTTGAAATGCTGCTGCAGAATTTTTTGTGATTCACCACTGCCGGATATATTCGGGATCACTTCTTGTTCGAGCGTATTCACCGTATAGATCGTTTGCATCACTTTCACACGAATATTTCTTCTGCTGATCATTGCTTAAGAACTTGAGGGGGCGAAGATAACTGAATTTTGGTAGTAAGGGATAAACAAAAATGCTGGTATTGCATCCATTTCATAATGATGTCTCGTAGGATTAGGAGATGGGTATAGTAAATATCCTCTATGTGAAATTTTTTATGCACGTCACAACCAAATATGTGACAAACATTATTTTAATGAGTTCCTGCAATAATTTAAATTTGGCTGTCAATCCATTACATTCAATCAATCTGTGATCATGAAAAACTTTACTCCCTTTTTCCATTTGAGATTCCTGGTCCCGTTTTTATTAGCAACCGTGCTGATGATCTCTTGCAAAAACAAAGACCAGCCAGCACTAACAGACAAACTTCTTCAAAAAGAAGAGGACCCTAATTCCCGTTTGACGGATTTTCTCGGCGCTATGGAGTATGAATACAATATGCTGAAAAATCCAACGACAGGAACAATTCCGGAAGGGATCCGCGATGCTGAACTGCTACAGGCCAAACAACTATTGGCGCAACAGTTACAAAACCCGGTACCCGATGTGCCTAATAGTTATTCTTTCCAGGGACCTAATAATCTTGGAGGAAGGACCAGGGGATTGGCTTATGATGTCCGGAATGGAACATCAAACAGTGTGATCATGGCAGGAGGTATCAGCGGCGGTGTTTATAAATCAACTGATGATGGAGCCACATGGGTCAGAAAAAGCCCGACCGGAGATCTGTTTAATGTGAGTGCTCTTGCGCAGGATACCCGGGCTGCCCCAGCTTCTGCGCGGGATACCTGGTATTATGGTGGTGGCGAATTTACAGGCAATAGTGCCAGTGGAACCGGGGCATCATATAGGGGCAAGGGTGTTTATAAGTCAACAGATAATGGGGAAACATGGGCACTTTTGCCAAATTCTAATACCGGGGTTTACGAGGTTTTTGATCATCGGGCTGATTATATTTATAAACTGGTAGTTGATCCTACCAATGGTAATGTTTACATGGCCGCAGCAGATGCCATTTATCGTTCAATAGATGGTGGAACTACCTGGGGTATTGTTTTAACTT
>DATHDV010000200.1:0-11692 GCA_035318845.1 Chitinophagaceae bacterium | reverse complement strand
GAAACCGGCCTTTCCAAGTCTTTCTGTAAATACTTTTTGGGAATATAACCTGATATGATCGTCCTGGCCAAAACGGCGCCACCTTTCCCCAATATCCGTACAGGACGGGTCTTCATCGATACCGTCAAAATCAATTAAGACCGGTGTCATAATAATCGCCCTTGCAGATCTTTTTAATATCCTGAATATTTCAGCCATCGCTTGCTGGTCGTTCTTTACATGCTCCATGATATGCGAACAGATAACAAGATCAAAACTATTATCTGCAAATACATCCATCTTCTCAATATCCGTTTTTACATCCATGTCTTCAATAAAAAGGTCTGCTGTAACATATTTGCAGTCATAATTTAGTTTTACCCAATTGCTGAAACCTTTGGAAGGAGCAAAATCCAGGATCGACTCCTCTTTTGCAAACACGACATGGTTTTTCATATACCAGGCATAAAGCCTTTCCCTGTCGGTACTGTAACATTGCGGGCAAAAGAAGTGTCCCGTATCAATGGTTTCAAACGCTCCTTTTTGAGTATGCCTGAAACCATATTTTTTGAAATTCTTTAGATAGTAACCCGGTAATGGCAGGAAATCAAACACCTTGCTGCCACAAATATTACACTGTTTCTTTTTGGGTAATAATGAAAACTTATCGACGACTTTCCTTACCAGGTAAACAGGTGACATTTCTTATACAGGTTTTTTTCTGTTAATTAAATTCTTCGGATAAATATAAACTCCTTTAAAAAAATTACGGACCGCCTTTATCATATCGCCTTTTTTTAAATGATACTTCACAGAAGATAAATATATATTGCTTTTTGAGCGTTTAAAATTGGGTAATTTACCAAGAGAAGTGTTTCGTTCCAGTTTATCGAACATGGAGATCACCGCGTATATCCGGGATAAAACATTTCTTGAGCTCCAAAGACCTGAAGAATGATTGCGGTGAACAGCTGATACGATGGGGAGGAATTTGATAGCGCCATGTTGGGCATTCAGCAAATGAAATGGCCAGTCCCCTATCTTCAGGTCGGTATACCAGTCCGGAAATTTTTTAAAAAAATTATTTCTGAAAACAACTGTACATGTTTGAATATAATTCCTGAAAATAAGTTCATTGGCAGAAGTTTCTGTTTGATGGCCTGATCCCCCGAAAAGATGGTTGGCAGGATTGGCCGGATCTTCTGAATAGGTCTCCAAACAATCAGTAAAACAAATTGCAAATAATGGATTTCCCTGCAGGAAATCCACCTGCTGTTGCAACTTTGTATCCAGTGTCCAGTAATCATCCCCTTCGAGGTATGCAATATATTTACCGGTTGCTGAATTGATCAGGTCTGTAAAATTCCTGGCCGGTCCCAAATTGCTGTCTCTTGGCAACACCCTGATCAAAGCGGGATACCTTGACTGGTAATCCAAAACAATTTCACGGGTTCCGTCCGTACTGCGATCATCTGCAATGAGGATCTCCCAACTAAAACTTACTTTCTGTGCCAACACACTGTCCAAAGCCTGCCTGATAAAAGGAGCCTGGTTATAACAAATAAAACAAACACTTAATAAAGCCGTTTCCATTCATTCAGTTTTCTGTAAATTGAGCCGGAGCCTGTTTTTATTTCGCAGCGTTTTAAATTTAAAAAACCGGGTGATAATTTTGTATTTACATTTACAGGAATTTAAAAAAATGATCACTGCAAATACCGGTGATAAAAAGGCAAATCTATGAAATTAGCCATTATGCAGCCTTACCTGTTTCCGTATATTGGCTATTTTCAATTAATGAATCGGGCAGATGAATTTATCATTTACGACAATATCCAATTTTCAAAAAAAGGCTGGGTAAACAGGAACAGGATCCTCCTGAACGGTAAAGATACCTATATCACTTTCCCTTTAAAAAAAGATTCGGACTACCTGGACATAAAGGACAGGTATCTTGCTGACAGCTGGACATCCGACCGGAAAAAAATGTTGAATAAGATAATGGAAGCCTATCATAAAGCTCCTTTCTTCGACACAGCATACCCCGTAATAGAAAGATCGATCTTATTTGAAGAAAACAACTTATTCTGGTTTATCTTAAATTCATTAACCCTGATCAAAGAATGGCTTTTCATAAAAACGCCCTTTGTTATCTCATCATCAATAGCTATCGATCATACCCTGAAGTCTGAACAAAAAGTAATAGAGATCTGTAAAGCCCGCAAAGCAACTGAATATATAAACCCTGCCGGGGGACTTGATCTTTATAAAAAAGGAAATTTCAAAGCGAATGGCATTGATCTGCATTTTATGAAGACCGGGAATATAGTTTACCAGCAATACGGGAACGAATTTGTTCCTTCTTTATCGATCATTGATGTAATGATGTTTAATTCAAAGGACAAAATTCAAGAATGGCTTGATCATTCGTACGAATTAGTATAAATCTGAGAAATGTTTAGATGGGAAAAATTAGGAAGAGTTTTTGATCCAACAGAAATGAAAGGTAAACCCTGGCTGCATGAATTTGCACAGGCCCCTGCCACGTTGATCTTTGATAAATTTGTCAGGATATATTTTTCATGCAGGCCTGCGCCGGATGAAAAGGGACAATACGTAAGCTATTCTGCTTTTGTGGACCTTAACAGGAAAAATTTATTTGAGATCATTAATATCGCTAAAACGCCCATACTCCAACTTGGAGAACGGGGGACATTTGATGAGTTCGGGACCTACCCTGTTTCTGTTGCAAGAAATGACAACGATGTAATAGCATATTATGGAGGCTGGACAAGATGCGAATCCGTACCATTCAATGTGGCGATCGGTATGGCTATAAGCAAAGACAACGGTGAGACTTTTACAAAACAAGGCAAGGGTCCCGTTCTATCCTATAGTATAAATGAACCTTTTGTTCTAAGTGGTCCGAAGATCAGGCGATTTAATGACCGCTGGTACTTGTTTTATATTGCCGGGAGCCAATGGGTATCCGGTAATAATAAACCCGAGCCTGTTTATAAAATAAGAATGGCTGTCTCTGATGATGGTATCAATTGGATAAAAGCAGACAAGAATTTAATTGAAAACAGGATAGAAGAAAATGAAGCACAGGCAAGCCCGGATGTTTTTTTCTATGATAATATATACCATATGTTCTTCTGTTATCGCTATAGTTTAGATTTCAGGGGAAAAGAAAAAGGATACAGGATTGGGTATGCTTCATCAACAGACCTTATAAACTGGACCCGGGATGATTCAAAAGCAGGGATCGATGTATCTGAGAACGGATGGGACAGCGAAATGATCAGCTACCCGCATGTTTTTGAGCTGGATGGAACTGTTTATATGCTTTACCTTGGCAACCAGGTTGGCAGGCATGGCTTTGGTCTTGCCCGTTTACAATGAAAAATGGCAAGTAAGCAGGCAAGATATAGGTGATAATCTCTTTGTGATCTCTGTGTAAAACTTAGTGTTCTTTGTGGTAAAAAATACAATGACCACAAAGCACACAAAGAAAATACAGCACAAAGAACACAAATTATATTCTGACTACAGCTTAAAAAATTAAGTAATTACTCACAGTACTGCAAAATGAAATGGAATAAAAAGGGAAAAATATTCGATCCCACGCAACATATACTTCCAAATAACTGCAAAGAATTTGCACAATCACCGCAAGCACTTGTTTTTGATGATTTCGTAAGGATCTATTTTTCCACCCGCAAAAAAGAGAACAGCGGAAAGTTCCTGAGTCATATTGCATTTGTTGATATTGATAAAAAATTTAAGAACATCATCAGCATATCTTCCGCTCCTGTTATTAAATTAGGTGAGCCCGGCACCTTTGATGAACATGGAATTTTTCCCATCAATCCGTTAAGACATCATGGAAAGATCATGGCTTATCATTGCGGATGGAGCCGGAGAGTATCTGTTTCGGTGGAAACTTCTGTCGGACTTGCTTACAGCGAAGACAATGGTTTGACATTTAATAAAATTGGCAACGGTCCTGTCTTAACCTCTTCATTACATGAGCCATTCCTGGTAGGAGATGGTTTTGTATGTGTTTATGAGAACATTTTTCATATGTGGTACATTTATGGCACCAAATGGATCGATAACACGGAAGAAGAAACAGCAAGGGTTTATAAGATCGCCCATGCGACTTCTGCCGATGGCATTCATTGGGTAAAAGAAGGAAAACAGATCATTGAAAATATATTAAATGAAGACGAGTGCCAGGCCCTGCCAACCGTAATAAAGCATGGCAACAGATACCACATGTATTTTTGTTACCGGGAGGCGATCGGTTTTAGAAAAAATAAGGACCGGGGTTACAGGCTTGGTTATGCATACTCGGAGGACCTGGTAAATTGGGTAAGAGATGATGCAAATGCCGGTATTGGTTTTTCAGCAGAAGGATGGGACAGTGATATGCAATGCTACCCGCATATTTTTAAATGTGATGATAAAATTTGCATGTTATACAATGGAAATGAATTTGGACGCTATGGTTTTGGATTAGCCGTTTTAGAAGAATAATATGGATACAAACCCGGTCACATATCAAACAAAGACAGCCACCGAAAAAAATATTTTATCGCACCTGGAAGATTGCGATAATAATTTCACGCCGCCATTAAGTGAAAGGACCGGTCTTGTTGCTTATGCAAAAAAATTATTTGAAAAAGCTGTGACCTTTGAGGCATGGAATAACGACCGGCTGATCGGGCTGATCGCCGCCTATTTAAACACCGATGACAGCAGGTCAGTGTTCATAACAAACGTAAGCGTTACAAAAGAATTTACAGGAAAGGGCATTGCCTCCCGTTTATTGAGGAATTGTATTGCCCATTGTGCAAAGAATGATTATTTTGTAATAAACCTGGAAGTGAACAGGAACAATTCCCGGGCTATTGGTTTTTATGAAAAACATCAATTCAAACAATCGGGTACCCAGGGAGATAACCTCGTACTGACCCTGAACTTAAAATAAAGTATATGAGCAAGCAAAGAGATTACAATAAAGAATTCAGCGATACAGCCGATCATAAATATGCGTACAATTTTGACTTTGATGTGATGCACCCGTTCATGCTGAGATCCTTTGAACCATTTTTTAAGGAAGGTAATTTATTGGAGCTGGGAAGTTTTAAAGGAGATTTTACAAAGCGGCTCCTGCCCCGTTTTGAAGATATTACCTGCGTGGAAGTTTCTGATAAAGCGATAGAAGTTGCGAGGGAAACATTGGGAAGCAAGGTAAAATTTGTGGAAGCATCATTTGAAACAGCAACATTAAACAGCAAGTACAACAATATTGTTTTAACACATGTGCTTGAACACCTGGATGACCCCATCGCCGTTTTGAAGAGAGTCAATAACGAGTGGCTTGCTGATGGTGGTCGTTTCTTTTTGGTATGCCCCAATGCCAATGCACCTTCAAGACAGATCGCCGTTAAAATGGGATTGATCTCACATAATACGGCCATTACCCCCGCAGAAGCTGAACATGGTCATAAAATCACTTATACGCTGGATACACTGGAAGCAGATGCAAAAGCAGCCGGCCTTAATGTTGTTTATCGTTCGGGGATATTTTTTAAGGCGCTTGCCAATTTCCAATGGGACAGGTTGTTGAACACTGATATTATTTCAAAAGAATATCTTGATGGTTGCTACCAGCTTGGTCAATTATACCCTGATCTTTGTTCGAGCATCTTCCTGATGTGTGAAAAAGGGAAATAAAAAATGCCTGTTCGCATAAATTAACCTTAGTGCCCTTCGTGGTTCGCCGTGTCCTTTGTGTTCCTGATCTTTAGTAACACAAAGGACACAAAGCAGGCACAAAGAACACAATTCCATAGTTAGTTTCATTAAATAGATAGGCAATTAATAAAACAATGGATCCCTGAAAGATTTATACAAGGGCAGTAACAATTATTTTGCAGATCATTTGTACTTCTTCGGGTGAAAGACTGTCATACAGCGGCAAGCACAATACTCTTCCGGAAATTTCCTCTGATACATTGCAGGGAATATGTTTTTTAATAAAAGGAAGTTTATTAAGCGATGGATAGAAATATCTCCTGGGTTCTACTCCGCCGGCTTTTAATGCTGCTATCACCTGCAACAAAGTAGTCTCATCTTTGAACAGCACCGGGTAGTATGCATAATTGTATTGAGTACCCGGCAGCGCTTTTTGATATTGCAAATCCAACGGAGCCAGCAATTGATCATATAATTCGCAGATCTTTTTCCTGCTTTGCATGATGGCGGGAAGCCGGGGGAAATTGGCAAGACCCATTGCCGCATGAAACTCCGAATTCTTTCCATTGATACCTATTGAAAAATAATTGTCACCAATATGCCCAAAACTCCTGGCCAGGTATAGCTGTTCGGCAATAGCCGCATCATTTGTAATGATACAACCGCCCTCTACGGTATGAAATAATTTGGTTGCATGGAAACTACAGGTACTGATATCGCCGTAGCTGAGCAACTGTTTATTATTATACAGGGTACCAAAACAATGAGCCCCGTCGTATATCACTTTTAAATTATGACGGGTTGCAATTTTGTGAATAGCATCAATATTGCATGGAGAGCCATATACATGTGTAGCCAGTATCGCCTGGGTGTTTTCTGTAATGGCAGCTTCAATCTTAGTTGGGTCAATACAAAAATCGTTTTTATCAATATCAACAAATACCGGTTCACATTGTTCCCATAAAATAGCATTGCTGGTGGCCACATAAGAAAAAGGAGTCGTGATCACTTCTTTTGTAATATTCAAAACCCTAAGGGCCATTTGAAGCACGACGGTTCCATTGCTGCAAAACAACAAATGTTCAACTCCAAGATATTCTTTGAGCTTTGCTTCTAACTCAGTAACCAGGATACCGTTATTGGTGATCCATCCTCTCTCCCAGGCCCTTTTCAATTGTTGTACATAATCTTCAAAAGGGGGCAAATATGTTTTTGTAACCGGGATCATTTATTCAAATTTATTGCAAAAGACTTAGAAACCTTGTTTAAACTACCGTGCAGAATCATACAGAGATATATTTAAGAAACAACTCCATCCCTTTCTTTTTCTGTTCATCCAGCCGGTAGCTGAGATGGAGGTTATAATATTTGGAAAGATCATAGAGATCAAAGCGGGTTTCTTTTACGATCTCATCAATATGCGACAAACCCAGTGCATTCGCTTCATCAAAGCTTTTAATAAAATCAGCCGGCAATTCTTTAATGCTGATCCATGCGGCAAATACAAAAGGAAGCCCGGTAATTTTTCTCCACTCCGATCCAAGATCGTATATAAAAGTGGAGATCTTCCGTTGTTCAAAAGCCCGGTCACCAATGACCAACCCGGCTGTTGTTCCTTTTATTTCCTGCCGGTAATCCTCGTTTTCAGCTTGTACAATTTCCGGGTTGATACCCCAGTACTCTTTCACAAGGAATTTCAACAGTGCAACAGAACTTCGGCTCTGGTAATCAAGATAAATTTTTTTTATTTCAGACATCGGCACTTCGCTGAATAATGCCACGGTGGCGATCTCCGCTTCGGCACCGATGCAATAATCGCCGACAATATAATAAGAAGACAATTGCGGGATCACGGCCACCGGTATCAAACCCACATCAATCTCGTCATCGATGAGCATTTGTGCCAGTTTTGCCGGGTAATCTCCTTTCAGATCGATCAGGTCTTTTATAGGTGGCCTTTCCAGGCCATAAACAAGTGGTTTGGTATTCAGGTAATTCACGACGCCTACTCTAATCTTCTTGCCCCCATCGCCTAAAGGGGAGTTTTTGTCTTTCCTTACTGCCATTTACGTTCTTTATCTTTGTAACAAATGTAACTCTTGTAAGTGGTTGCTGGTTGCAGGGTGCTGGTTTTTATAGTTCAGCACGGCATTAAGATACCAGCAACCAGCAACCAGCAACCAGTAACCAGTAACCAGCAACCAACAACTAAAAACTATTCATGGAATTAAACGCACTCACATCCATTTCTGCCGTTGATGGCCGCTACCGGAAACAGGTTCAGCACCTCGATGAATATTTTTCCGAGTACGGCCTGATGAAATACAGGATACAGGTGGAAATTGAATACCTGCTGTTCCTGGAGAATAAAAAATTTTTCAAATTACCCGGTAAGGTCATCAAACACCTGCAAAAACTGGCTGAAGATTTCGGGCCGGAAGATGCACAGGAGATCAAACAAATTGAATTTACCAGTAACCATGATGTAAAATCCGTTGAATATTTTTTAAAGAATGAACTGGAAAAATGTGGTGGCAAAGAAGCAAAAGAATGGGTGCATTTTGGATTGACATCACAGGATATAAATAATACCGCTATCCCGCTGCTGTGGAAACATGCTGTTGAATATGAATACCTGCCTGCATTATTGAACCTGAATACAGAATTAAAGATCCTGGCCAAAGAATGGAAGGATATTCCCATGCTGGCACATACACATGGACAACCGGCGAGCCCTACCCTGTTAGGAAAAGAAATAATGGTTTTTGTGGAAAGGATCGAGAACCAGATCGAGCAATTCATCGGGATCCCTTTTACAGGAAAATTTGGCGGTGCTACGGGCAACTTTAATGCACATCATGCAGCATATCCTAAAGTGAATTGGGTAAAACTGGGAAATGAATTTGTTTCCAACCTGGGGTTAAACCGTCAACAATTCACTACACAGATAGAACATTACGATAACCTGGCTGCACATTTTGATTGTATAAAACGCATCAATAATATCCTCGTAGATTTTTGCCGCGATGTCTGGACCTATGTTTCGATGGAATATTTCAAACAAAAAACAAAGAAAAACGAGGTAGGTTCATCGGCCATGCCGCATAAAGTAAACCCGATCGATTTTGAAAATGCAGAAGGAAACCTTGGGATGGCGAATGCAATCTTTGAATTCCTTGCATCTAAACTACCGGTATCCAGGTTGCAAAGAGATCTGACCGACTCAACTGTGTTGCGAAACATAGGAGTCCCTTTTGCACATACCCTGATCGCTTTGCGTTCCATTGAAAAAGGGCTTGGCAAATTGGTGGTGAATGATCAGAAATTGTACGAAGACCTTGACAATAACTGGGCCGTGGTATCAGAAGCGATCCAGACCATCTTACGCAGGGAAGGCTATCCAAATCCCTATGAGGCCCTGAAAGAACTGACCAGGGGTAATAATAGAATTGACAAGAAAGCTATTCACAATTTTATTGAAGGATTAAAAGTTGATAATAATATAAAAAAGGAACTGAAAAAGATAACACCTCATAATTATACCGGGGTTTTTTAATTAGATTTAGAATGAAATAAGCCACATAATGGTACGAACCCTGTTTCTGCTTTTATTTACTTCCGGCTCTGTTGCAGCCCAGGTAAACTTAAATCAGGGTTTGATGGCCTACTATCCATTCAGCGGTAACGCCAATGATGTCAGCGGAAATAATAATAACCCCGTTTTTAATAATGCAACTTTAACAGCTGACCGGCTTGGGAATCCCAATAGCGCTTATCATTTCAATGGCACGAATACATACATGAAAGTGCTTAACAGCCCGACACTGAATATGGGAAGTACATTATCCATTTCCTTATGGGTTAAGCCGATGGGTTATTATACAGGACCATGCTATAATAATATGCTGGTCATGAAAGGGAATACCGATAATTTACCGGGAAACTATTCCCTGAGGTTCTCAGATGTCTATACAGGCTGCACTGCCCCTACAACAACAGAGGAAAGGTTTCATGATGGTTTTACCACAGTAGCAACATTACCGATTGTACAGTTAGATCAATGGTATAGCGCAGTCGTGACCTTTGACGGAACAACAACAAGGTTATATGTGAATTGTGTTTTACAGGCATCTACCACAACCTCGCATACTTTTACCAATGCACATGATCTTTTTATCGGGCATATGAATGATCCGTCATTTCCATACTGGTTAAACGGAGACCTTGATGAAATTAGAATTTATAACAGGGCATTGAACCAGCAGGAGGTAAATTCTTTAGGTGGTTGTCCTGTTCTTTCCTGCAGCAATTGGCTTAGTTTGCCTTCTTTACAATCTTATGTAAATGTAGGAGACCTGGATATCCCTGGTAACCAGGTAACGGTCGAAGCAGTGTTCAACCGCACGGCGCCCTATTCAAATGGTTATAACTGGGCCGGTGATCTTGTTTCAAAACATATGAATCCAAACGATGTGAATTACCTGCTTCGCCCTAACAACGCAGAGATAACTACATCAAATGGCTATTATATCACTCCCCCGATCTGTGAGATACAACTAAATAAAACATACCATGTCGCGATGGTCTATAATGGAAGTACTTTGAAATTTTACCGCAATGGATTTTTGATGAGTAGTGTTCCGGCGACAGGAAATTTGATCCAAAATAATTACCAAACAAGAATTGGACTTTATGAAGCTGCTTTATTTAATACCCAACTGATAGGCTATATGAATGAGGTGAGGATATGGAATGTAGCAAAGACACAGGCAGAGATACAGTCCTATATGAATTCATCACTCCCCAATCCCGCCACACAAACAGGACTCCTGGCTTATTATACTTTTGATAACCTGTTAAACAAGCAGGGCAATCCTGCATGGAATGGGACATTAGGAGGAAGTGCATCCATCAACGCCACAAATCCTGCCTGTAATTTTGTATCCGATACTTGTCCCACTACGGTAAATATCGGTGGCATCATCAATACATATACCCCTGTTCTCGCATTGAATCCCTGCAATAATAAAATAACTGTTGAAGATGCCACTACATTTAATACCGGCGATACTGTTTTATTGATACAAATGAAAGGTGCAGTGATCGATTCTGCCAATACAGCTGCCTTCGGAACAATTACTGATTATAAAAATGCCGGCAACTATGAATTCAATTATGTAAAAAGCAAGACCGGGAATATTATTGAATTAAAAAACACACTTACCCGGCAATATGATATACCAAATGGGAAAGTGCAATTGATAAGAGTTCCTTATTACCAGAATGCAACGATCTCTTCAATACTCACATGCTTACCATGGGATGGAAGTAAAGGAGGTATACTTGTATTGAATGCTCAGGATACTATTACTCTTAATGCAAATATCGATGTAGGTGGCAAAGGCTTCCGGGGAGGAATTGATCCTTTTTCAAATCCGCCCGTATTTAATTGTTATGAGAACCAATTTTATTATCCTGTGAATCCGGATCTTGCTTCAGGCAAAGGTGAAGGGATCGCAGAAGTCTCTGCATCAAAATCATTTGGTAAAGGTGCATTAGCGAATGGCGGTGGTAGCGGAAATTCCCATAATTCCGGTGGTGGCGGTGGCAGTAATGCAGCCCCCGGCGGATTTGGAGGTTATAATTTTGAAGGATCACCCTGCGACGGAACTGTTCCATTCGATAACAGGGGTATTGGTGGAAAGCTATTGACATACTCCAATGCTGCCAATAAAATATTCCTTGGCGGCGGCGGTGGTGGCGGTCATAGCAATAACCCGGAAGCATTCCAGGTAATTGGTGGAAATGGGGCGGGAATGGTTATCATAATGGCTGATAAAATTAAAAGTAATGGCTTCCAGGTACTCGCAAATGGAAGGGGTGGTACAGCTTGTGGTAATGTTTCTTCAGGATGTCATGAAGGAATGGGCGGTGGTGGCGCCGGTGG
>DATHDV010000199.1:0-5984 GCA_035318845.1 Chitinophagaceae bacterium | reverse complement strand
AAACTGATCAAGGACTCCGGAATGAAAGTACAGGCCTCCATTAATGATGACCAGGTGAGGGTTACGGGGAAAAAAATTGACGACCTGCAGGCTGTGATCCAACTTTGCCGGGGGGCAAATCTTGGTATCCCTTTGCAATATGTGAATATGAGGGATTGATAGCTTGATAAGCCCGTATTAACTGCAAAATGATGTGCATAAAAAAGTGCAAAACAGGTGCATATCAAAGTAGCTAAAAATTTGGAAACTGCTGGTACAGAAAACTATATTTGTTTTACAACTGCACGGAATTTTAGCAATAAAAGGAAGTGCTTGGAGAAACGGAAGTCCCTCAAAAGATGGAAGTAACTCCCGGGGCGATTGAAACCCGTCAAAAGGTGGAAATTACTCCAGAAAGCATCAGGTAAGTAAACCAAAGGCGCAAGCCGGAAAGTGAGCTGACTTGGTGCTTTCGAATTTTAGGTCCTGCCAAGATTATACAGATTATTTGGACATAAACCTTCTCCGGCCTATCTTTGCCGCCCTTAAATTTATCTATTAATCTGTACGGCAAAATCCGTGCAGCCTTCAAAATCATCAAGTTATGAAAAAAGGAATCCATCCCGATAAATATCGGTTAGTTGTTTTTAAAGACATGAGTAATGGTCATTCGTTTCTCAGCCGTTCCACTGCCGCCTCCAAAGAGAAGGTACAATGGGAAGATGGGAAAGAGTATCCCCTGGTGAAGCTTGAGATCTCAAACACTTCACATCCATTCTTTACGGGCAAGAATATGCTGGTAGATACAGCAGGTCGTATTGATAAGTTCAAAAAGAAATATGCAAAAAAAGTAGAATAATATTAATTTGTGACACTACTCTGAACCTGGTTTTGCCGGGCGACGAGTTTTGTTTTTCATGGCTATACTTTGAAACCTCCCGATTCCTCGGGAGGTTTTGTTTTATTCGGTCTTTTCCAGGTCTTTTTTTAATATATATCCATCGGTAAAAACTCCTTTGCCGCTATCAAAACTTACTTCTATAAAGTTTTTCAGGTGGCGGATGCCGGTCACTATATTCCCTTTCAATAAATATCCTTTGCGGGGCTGGCTCCCCAGCTTTGGGGAGTTATAAAAAAATGTTTTTACAGCTTTCACTTTCCAGCGGCTGTCTTCGTAGACCGGCTCCGAATTAAATCTTTCGATGGAGACATCTCCAATTTCTGTTTCTCCGATCGTGGCATCTTTGGTTGGATGGTTCGGGTCAGTCATATGGAAAGCAGTCTGGTATTCTTTTACGAGATACCAGTTCTTTTTTGCGGGCTTCCATTTAAACGAATAATTACTCGCCCAACGCCAACTGCTCCCGCCGTAAAAGTAAATGCTGAAACCATTATTTTCAATTGATGTTCCAAAGTACGGATCGCCAAATACACCGCCGCACTCAGCACAAAGAATTACGCTGTCGTTTCTTAATACTTGTTTCAGTTTACCGCTCTCCTGGCGTATAAGGATAATGAATGGTCTTGGAAACTCCCGGTTTTCCACTGTGTCTTGCTGATTTAGAGAATCTTCTTCGAACCGTCTTCCTTCACCGGGTTGTTTCAATACCAATATTGCATCAGGTTTTTTATCTCCATTAAGATCTCCGGTGATATAGTCGAGGGGTTCGTATCCTTTTGGAATAAAAGATTTTGCTTCAGCTGATACAGTGTCGTTCTGTGCATTGCTGATCAGTGAAAGGAGTAAGAGCGATGCGATGACGAATGATCTTTGCATTTAGGGATCCTTTTCTTGTCTAATATAGCAGGTTTTCTTTTTATTTTCCTTTATCCTAAAAAAATACTCCACTGAACGAATCCGTTGAGCAAAAAAAATCGAGACATTACTATGAATTACATAACTCATTTATATAAATGTGTAATACTCGCCCCGATTAATACAGCAACCTTTGTGTAAACGAATAAATGCAACGGTTGAATGACCATTACATCCTGATTTTAAATTAAATGCAAAACTGGCATACAATTGGGGTATAGGTTTGTTGAGGCGTGTTTAGTGACTTCGAATTTATTTTATTATTTAAAACAACAACAATGAAAAAGAATTTAATAAGTACAATACTTGTATCAACAGCAGTATTATTTGCAGTATCCTGCAGTAAATCAGACAATGTATCTCCTCCTCCGGGCGGAACAAGCCCCCAGGGAAAATGGATCGGCAATCAGAATAATGGCATTGGAGGCCCTCTCTTTTATTTTGAATTAAACTTAAATGCCAATAGTATGATAGAGGTCCGGGCAAACAGTGATGTTACTCCTGATATTGCCACTGGTACCTGGAGCCTGGTAGCTGACAGTGTGAGAGCTACGTATACATTTGTTGGAACAAGCACTACTTATTCATTAGCGGGAAAATATTCCACGTCTTCAAAAATTATGAACGGTACAATTGGCCTTGGAACAAACACAGCCGGTGCAGGTGTTTTTTCTGTCACAAAACAATAATGACAAAAAAACATTTATAAAAAAAACAGTTTGGCAATTTCAACCAGGCTGTTTTTTTTGTTCTTTTTCACAGGTGGGATATACTATTATTCCGGAAAGTCTTTGCTTTGTTTAACCCGGATAGCCTGGTTAATATGCCTGTGCTCATGCCGGACCAGTAATTTGATTGCGTTCCTGAGGTTATATGTCACAAACCTAATTGCTGGTGAAGTGATATTTGTTCTGTCGAGGTCTGTGTTATCACACGAAGCAATGTAATCCATAAAAATATCATGATGCTGGTAAAAGCGTTCTATTATCCCGATGTCTATATTACTTGTTGAAGGACGGAATACTTTGGGGGCTTTCATTTTTTTCTTTGCATGCTCCTGTAACTTATCCACGAGTATCCTTCCGCATATAGCGCTGAAAGGACTCCATCTTTCCCATATTGTCATTGCATATGTTCCTTCGAAAATTTTTTTTAATGCCGGGAAATATGAACTGTCGGCTATGACCAGGTGATCAAGACATTGAGCAATACTCCAGGATGAAGGTGCAGGTTTCCAATTCAATTGCTGCAAGGTCATGTTAGGAAATTCAACGATCACTTTGTCTTTTGCCTCGTTTCCTTTTTGCAGCATTTCTTTTATGAATGGAACATCTTTCATTTTTTAATATTAGAGGTCATAGCGATTAAGGATATCTCTAAGTTCCTTTTTTTATTTGAGATAGAAAATGAAGTTATGGGTTGATGGGGGTCTCATTCTGAATAACAGCAAGCCGTCTGTTAGCCGTAGTTATTTCTCTTTAAGCTCCATGTCGTATTTTTTTCGTAAGTCTGTCTTTAAATTTATTTGAATTGGTTCAAAAACGATTGGTAATTTGTTGTCTTTTGAATAGTCTCGTGCTGCTTTTTCGTAGTCATCCTCATTTTGTCCACTTTCAAATTTGTCTGTAAAAAAGTTTAGTCCAATCATAAAGTTCAATGTCACAATTGTGTCCTTCGATTGAAATCCTGCGAATGTCTCTGCAGTGCTAAGTCCTCTATAATAACCTAAAGTGTCTTTGCTGTCATTTGTTATTATACACCAAACTTCTTTCGGTCGTTTTATAAGCTTGTCACCCTGATAGCCGTCAGATTGTCCTAACGTGTCATTCCACTCAACGTAATACAAATTCTTTTCGAAGTCCTCGGGAATTACCTCAAAGGTCAGTTTCATTTTTGATTTAGTTTTGTCAGTCGAATTGCTTTTTTGTCCGCAACTAACAAGTCCAAACACAAATAAAAATGTTATGCAAAATTGAGGTCTCATCATAATTGCCGCTAACAATTGCATTGCCGCAACTGCTTGTACCAAATTTAATTCAATTTCAATCAAAAATGGAACGGGCTGATACTTCGGTCACCGCAGCTGACGGGACAGATATGCTCAGTAGCGAACAGAACCCTGAAGAGTGCGACGCAACTGGGCTGATAGTAGTAATGCAGCCGGGTACATAATCCTTTTGAAACCTTCGGTCGCAAGCTATGCTTGTCCTCAGGATTCTCTAAATTTGACAGATAGTTATCTGTATGAACAAGATCATTTTTACCGAAGAATTTTGCCAGCCTGAAAACCTGCATCCCTTTACGCTGACAAGGCAGATACAGGATATCCGGGTGGGCATCCTGACCATCCGGGAAAAATGGGAGAGGATGCTCGGCCTGCCTTCCTTTGACAAAAAAGAAGATGATTACAAAGACCTTGACCGCTCCGTGAACATCGATGAAGCCCTGGGTGATGATGTATGCTTTATGATACATGGCAATGTGCTCCCCGATGCCAAACTGGTGAAAGCAACCCGGAAACTGAAGGACGGAGAATTTATTACTGTTGGCGGAAGTTCAGGCATCATCTTCCGGTTCACCAAAAAACAAATAGAGGAGAAGCATAAGATAAAAGTGACAAAGGCCGTAGCGGTAAAGTCGGATATACAAACCATCCGCTACCCCTGGGATATTTTTCAACTGAACGACCGGGCCATTAGGAAGGATTTTGAATTGCTGACAAAGAAAAGAAAATCGCAGGCCATTTCTAAAACCAACCAGGTCATTAAATCATCGCAGGTGTTTATAGAAAAAGGGGTGAGGATGGAACACTGCATCATCAATGCATCAACCGGCCCGGTATATATTGGTAAAAATGCAGAAGTGATGGAAGGCTGCATCATCCGCGGACCTTTTGCAATGGGTGAAGGCGCCTGCCTGAAAATGGGAACAAAAGTTTATGGCGCTACTACATTGGGCCCACGCTGCGTGGTTGGTGGTGAAATAAAAAATTCTGTGTTGTTTGGCTACAGCAATAAAGCACATGACGGTTATCTTGGTGATTCCGTGATAGGCGAGTGGTGCAATATGGGCGCCGGCACTACCAACAGCAACCTGAAGAATAATGCGAGTGAAGTAAAGATCTGGACACCCAACGGCGAAATGAATGCCGGCAATAAATGCGGAGTGATGATGGGAGATTATTCAAGAACAGCAGTGAATACATCCATTAATACCGGGACCGTGATCGGCATTTGCTGCAATGTGTACGGTGCAGGTCTTACACCCAAATACATTCCCAGTTTTTCCTGGGGTAGTGAAGGGGTGAAGCGGTATGATGTTGAAAAGGTTTTTCCTGATATTGAGGAATGGAAGAAACTGAAGGGACAAACGATGAATGATAATGAGAAGAGTATATTGAGGTTTGTGTTTGAAAAGTTCTGAGAGAATAGCCGTTAGCCATTAGCTAAAGGCCAATAGCTAAAAGCCAATAGCTAACGGCTAATGGCTATATAAGATCTGAGAACCAATAAACAAAATAGAAAGAAGAATTAATAACATAGTATATGAGAAAACAAATAGCAGCGGCTAACTGGAAGATGAATATGACCTTTCAACAGGGGGAAAAATTATTAGATGAGATACTTGGAGCTGGTATACAGTTGACGGATAACCGGCAAGTGATGTTTGCCGTGCCATATCCTTACTTACTTATGACCAGGAGTGAAGTAGAGGAAGAACATAATTATGAAGTGGCGGCACAAAACTGTTATCATAAAAAATCCGGTGCTTATACCGGTGAAGTTTCTGTGGAGATGCTTCGTTCCATTGGTGTTAATTACTGCCTCATCGGTCATAGCGAACGAAGAGAATACTTTGCTGAGAGCAACGCGATACTGGCCGATAAAGTGAACCTCTGCCTGGAGCTCTTTATTACTCCCATTTTTTGTTGCGGCGAATCTTTGCAGATCCGGGAAGCAGGTACACAAAATGATTTTGTTGCATTGCAACTGAAAGAATCCTTGTTTCATCTTTCAGCAAAAGAAATAAAGGGCATTATTATAGCTTACGAACCTATCTGGGCCATTGGAACCGGTAAAACGGCAACAACAGAGCAGGCACAAGAAATGCACAAGTTTCTTCGTTCTGTATTGGCTGGCCAGTACGGAGAAGCTGTGGCCAATGAGATCCCTATTCTTTACGGGGGTAG
>DATHDV010000198.1:0-4456 GCA_035318845.1 Chitinophagaceae bacterium | reverse complement strand
CCATTTATTATTATTAAACTGTTTGCCATGTTGAAAAGAACAATGGGTCGTTCGCTACTTACACTCCTTGTCATAACAGGCCTTGCAGGAACCATCAACGATAATTCACTTTCCAAAACGGAAAGAAAAACTGCCATCAGCCTGATGAAAGATACAAAGGCAGATCTGTTCAAAACTGTAAAGGGTTTATCGGAAGCACAACTCAATTTCAAAGCCGCAGCGGACAAATGGTCAGTGAAAGAATGCGTGTACCATATCGCTATATCAGAAAAGAATCTTTGGGACATGATGGAAGCCGCCATGAAAGCCCAGGCCAACCCTGAAAAACGTTCTGAAATAAAAGTAACGGACGAACAACTGATCAAAATGATCGAAGACCGGAGTTTTAAAGTAAAAACATCAGCTTCGTTTGAACCGGTGAATACTCCTTATAAATCATTGGATGAAGCATTAGAATCTTTTAAAAGCAGGCGGATGGATCATATTAAATACCTGAAGTCAAGCACCGAAGATTTGCGTAACCATGTCGTGCAGATGCCCTTTGGCTGGCTGGATTGTTACCAGCTTTGCCTGATGATGGCTTCACACAGCAACCGGCACACTCAACAGATCAATGAAGTAAAAGCAGACCCTGCTTTTCCAAAGCAATAAATCTTTTAGGGTTGAAAAACCTACGGCCCCTCTGTTCCCGTAAGAACCTTGGGGCTTTTTTATTTCCCTTAAAATGGTTTGCGCCCAAAGGTCTTCTCGATCATCAGTAATTTTCCATCCGTTGTCATTCCTTCCACAACAATTTTGAATTGCTTTGTCCGGTCATTGTTATAAAACGTAACCGGGATATATCCATTAATACTGCTTACAATGATCTGTGGAGACCAAAACAAGGTAATGCGGTTATCTGGTTTTTTTATGGCCGTCGTGTTCACAGAATAATCAGGTGCATAAAATTCTTTGATCACCGAATAGCCCTGGTACCTTATTATATCGGTTATTAATGCAGAATTGTAAAGGTCAGTTCCTTTTTTAGTATAAATAGCCAGCGCACCGCCTGCGCCATTACCCACGGCACCAACAAAACTGCTGTACACTTTTACCATCGCCACCTGGCTTGCTGGTATAGAGGAAATAAAACTGGCGTCTGTTTCCATTTCATCCAGGTAAAGTGTCATAGGTATCAAACCCATAGAACTGACAGAAGCTATTTGCCGGTAATAGATGTAATAATCCAGCCCATCCCTGGAAATATTCACGCCGGGCACTTTGTAGGAAAGGTATTCAAGAATGTTTTCATAGGAATTTACATCATTGGTATTGACCAGATCGATGGTACGTTCTGAAAAACCGCTGAAAAGACCGCTGGCGTATTTCTCTTCCAGCTCCTGTAACGAGTTTTTCTTTTTGGCTTTAAGAATAACTTCTGCTAATATCAATCCTTGTGCTTTTGAAATAGCGTCGTAATCATAGCCCAATTTTTTTTCCTGGTTCTCGTCGGGGAATATATTCCAGGAAAAATTTTGTTTATCAACCCCCGGGATTTGAAATTTTTTGGTTAGGGAGTCGTCAGAAAGATTCACCTCCAGCAGGTCACTTTTCTTGCCCCTCACATCCTTAAAAAGCAGGCGGGCCCTGTCAAAAAACAAAAGGGAATCAATTTTAAAATAACCATGGGTATCAGTGGATGACATCCTTATTATCCGGGAAGAATCGGGCCCGTAAATAAAAATTACAAAAGGTTTATTGGCAAATGGTTTTTTAGTTCCCTTTAAATACAAGTGACCACCTACCGCAATATACCCGGCATCTTTATTAAGAGCAGCGGGAAGGGTATTACTTAAAAGACTGCTCCATTTAAATCTTCGCCAGCCATTGATCATCATCACAAGATCCAGGGCATTCTGTACAGAGTCGCTGTTGTCCGAAAAATAATAAGCAGGGTTATGAATATATCCTTTGAGGTCAGAGGTCAGCAGCAGGGTTGATAATATGTTTTGCTGCCGGGTTGAATGAAGACTGTATTCAGGATCAGTTACCGCAACAGAAAAAAATCCAAGTACAGTATCTTTTAAAGAAACATGGAAAGTGTTTTTCCCCCTTTCTGAAAAATCAATAGTATCAGCGATCAATTCCCCGTGCTGAATATACTCTCCGTTATCAACAAAGGTCAATCGTTCAGCGAGCGGAATATCATCTTTATTAAAAACAGTGACCTGCAGGATCCCTGAGCTGAGATCAGATATATCTATCGTTCCGGTGATATTTTCTTTGCCCGGCGGAAAATCCTGCCTGAAAACAATATGATGCTGCATTTGCCCGATCATATAAGCAGCCTTAAAATATGGACCACTGGGTTGCAATAATTCAAAATATTTTTTCTTTCCTGTGGATATTACTTTGAACATGATCCCTTTATCCGTTTGTTCGGGTAAATAATATTTATGCATGGTTGCATCATCATGGATCACTGCATAGTATTTTGCATTGGGCAGCGGGGTCATATCAAACATACCCATTCCATCATGGTAAGCAGTGAAAGAGGCAAGCACTTCATTTTTTTCATTCCTGATATTACCGCTTACAGTTACAGGCAGGCCGTTCTCATCGGTGGCTTTGAAAGCAACCGTATTGATCGATCCCGTAATAAAATTGCCACTTTCCGGAAAAAATTCAAGACGTAATTGTTTTTGTATAGCAACTGCATCGCTGTTTCTTTTCTTGCCGGAAACAAAAATATATTGCTGGGCCATAAAAGCCGGATCCCGGCTGAACATGGTAAGTGAATAGGCCTTGATAAAATAATAACCGGTTTTCAGGGAATCCGGTAATTCAAACTGGCCATTGGTATTGCCCGAAAGAACCGGCAATATTTTCCGGCTGACCATTACAGAAGAATCATTGAATAATTCCACATACAATGTAGTGCTTATAGTATCCGGGAGAAAATCAGAATAGAGATAAGCCTTGAACCAGGCTGTTTCCCCGGCAATATAGTTTTCCCTGTCGAAATGAAGATATACTTTTTCAATGGGCGATCTTTCTGACCATTGGTCCAATATATTCTCAGGTTTTTGCGCAAAACCCGTTAAACAGGTAAAAAAAAATAACCCGGTTAACAATACTTTCCCATTTTTATAAAAGCTCATTCCATGAAATTAACTGAATAATTTTTAAGGAAAAGTCAAAATAATAATGCGATCGATCCCTGTGCAACGGCTCATCTGGTAATTTACCTCTTGCTGGATTAAGTCTTTTATGTTTATTTTGTATAGTAATTAATAAACCGAAAATGAAAATTGCCCTTGTAATTGTTTTGACTTTTTTATTGACTGGATGTAAAAAAGCAGTGGAGAATACCCAACAAGACCTGGTGATAATGGCCATGACTGACGGGCAATGGGTTGTTACCAGTTTTACCCAAAACGGAACAAATATTACCGCTGATTTTACTTCTTATAAATTCAAATATTATAGTAATAAAACTGTTGATGCCATTAAGAATGGCACGGTTGAAAAAACAGGAACCTGGGATGGCGATGCCGCTTCGATGACGACATGGGCCAATTTTACTTCGCCCCCCTATCCCTTAAACCTGATCAATGGGTCCTGGCATATTGACCGTAACAGCTGGACCTATGTTGAAGCTACACAAATAGTCGGAGCTGAAACTAGGACCATGCGGCTTGATAAACAATGACCGCCTGCGTATTTTCCCTATCTTACTACTTAACCAACGTTTTTTTAAACATACTCTTCTTTCAGGAGTCAAAGCCATCTACTGGCTGCTATACGTATTTACTTAAAGATCGTTTTTTTACTATGCTTGTTTCCAATCAGGAATAATTTTTGCAAGTAGAATGCGTTATTTATACACGTAAACCACCTATCCTGTTTTGATCAGAAAGTTCCGTCATACCCTTTCAAAACTTACTGTTTTTGTGAGCTTTATTGCCACCACAGTAACATTTTCCGCTTATGGCCAGGCGCCTGTTGCCAACTTCACGGGCACAGCCCAGGTCGGCTGTTCACCGCTTATTGTTAATTTCCAGGATCAATCAACCGGCAACCCCAGTACCTGGAGCTGGAGTTTTGGAAATGGTAATACTTCCGGCCTGAAAAACCCAACAGCAACCTATTTTACCCCCGGAACTTATACAGTTAGCCTGACGGTAACAAATGCCAGTGGTTCAAATACGCTAACCCGGACTCAATATATAACTGTATATGAAGCTCCGATAACTGATTTTTCCGGCTCCCCTTTAAGCGGTTGTTTTCCTTTAAGGGTTCAGTTTTCCGATCTGTCAACAGCCGGAACAGGAAATACTAATGTATCCTGGTTATGGGATTTGGGAAATGGCAGTACTTCAACTCTTCAAAACCCATTGGCAACTTATAATACCGCAGGCACATTTTCAGTGACCTTACAGGTAACTAATGATAAAGGATGTATCAAAACCAGGAG
>DATHDV010000197.1:0-5535 GCA_035318845.1 Chitinophagaceae bacterium | reverse complement strand
CGGCAATTTCACATCAAACTCTTTCCAGCTCTTGCTAGTGTCCCCGGTTACTTCTATCCGGCCTTCATTGATAAGATGTTTCATCCGCCACATGATAAACACATCACCGGTTTTAATTTTCATCCTATGCAATGTATTGGTCAGAACCCTTGTCGCTTTTTGCCATTCAGTTGTAAGATTCTTCAGGATCTCGTTATCATAAAAATTTTCTGCTTTGCCTGCAATTTTTTTCCCTCCCTCCAATATTCTCACCATGGCATTTTCTTCCGCTATCTTTTTCCATTCATCCGGATCAATTTCAAATTCACTTAATGTAATAGGCCTTGCCAGTTTTTTGGCTTTTAAAAATTCTTTCGGTTGAATTTCATTCAACCAGGAAGGATAAAACAATTGTCCCTTCTCATTGATGAATGGGAGATTGTTCAGGTAAAGGATCATCAGTCTTCCCTGGTATTCCCTGAACTGGGGTATCAACCAGAAATATCCCGTCACGTCATGCTGGTTTTGTCCCATCCATATCCACAATACTTCATCGGGGTTGGCATTTAATTTTTCTTTTAGTTGTTTTACCGTTTCCCGGTCATCAAATGAACCTACATGGCTCTCACCATAAGGCGAACCCTGCAGCAACATCCTCCACCAATCCCATCTTGCCTGCCAGCCTTCTTCGGTATCTATATCTTTCAGGGGACCAATTGCAAAATCATCTTTGATCTGTATCACTTCCCCTGCCAATGTTTCATCCAACCCGATCACCTCTTTCATCAGGGTCTGTTCACTTTGATTAAAAATTATGTGGATCATGATAATTAGTAATTAATAATTAATGATTAAAAATTAGGCAGTTCCTCCTTTTGAAGATTTCAAAATTGTTGTAAGGATCCTCAAAATTTCTTCACAATCCGTAATAAAAGAATTTGCCAATTTCTTTTCAAGGAGTTCACTATCCATTAACAATCTCAGCCAATACCTGGTTTCTCTCGCCTCTTTATATGAAACCTGCATCTTATTAATAAAATCTTTCCTGGACGAACCTCCAACAGCCTCCTCTATATTTGCTCCAACAGATGTCCCGCTTCTCAGGATTTGGGAGCACAGGCCGTTATCAATTTTCTTTTTCTTCAAATGAAGATATAGTTTCACAATACGCAAACCGAACTTATACGACTTATCTAATATCAGGTTTTCCTGTTTCAACGAATTATTAATTATTAATTTTTAATTATTAATTACCGGAGCATCCAATTCTACTTTCAGGTTATCAATAATAAACTCCTGCCTGTCCGGTGTATTTTTTCCCATATAATATTCCAGCAACTGCTGGATATGATCACCGGTTTCCAGGCGCATCAGTTGCTTCCTTATCCCTACGCCAATAAACTGTCCAAATTCATCCGGGCTTATCTCACCCAAACCTTTGAACCTTGTCACTTCGGGTTTGGTTCCCAATTTTTTCATCGCCACCTGCTTCTCCTGTTCACTGAAACAATAGATCGTTTCCTGTTTATTCCTCACCCGGAATAATGGTGTTTCCAGCACATATACTTTCTCATGTTTCACCAGGTCAGGGAAGAATTGCAGGAAGAATGTCATTAATAACAAACGAATATGCATTCCATCCACATCGGCATCGGTAGCGATCACCACATTATTAAACCGAAGTCCTTCCAGACCTTCTTCAATATTCAAAGCATGCTGCAACAGGTTGAACTCTTCATTTTCATACACCACTTTCTTGGTCAGCCCAAAACAATTCAACGGTTTACCACGAAGACTGAACACAGCCTGCGTTTCCACATTTCTTGCTTTGGTAATGGAACCGCTGGCGCTGTCGCCTTCCGTTATGAATATCGTGGTCTCTTTTTGTTTGGCTACAAACTCTTCTTTTCCTTTCGCAGGCACGTCATCATTGAAATGGAAACGGCAGTCACGAAGTTTTTTATTATGAAGGTTTGCTTTCTTAGCTCTTTCATTGGCAAGTTTGCGGATGCCTGATAATTCCTTTCTTTCTTTTTCGCTTTGCTCGATCCGTTTTTTCAAACCATCCGCAGTAGAAGGATTCTTATGCAGGAAATTATCTAATTCTTTTGCAATAAAATCTCCAACGAACTGCCGCATGCTTGGTCCTTCGAAATCTACATTCACTGAACCCAGTTTGGTTTTTGTCTGCGATTCAAACACCGGCTCCACTACTCTCACGGAAACTGCTGCCACAATTCCCGTTCTTATATCCGAAGCATCATAATCTTTTTTGAAAAAATCCCGGATCGTTTTTACATACGCCTCCCGGAATGCCTGCTGGTGCGTACCACCTTGTGTGGTGTGCTGTCCATTTACAAAACTGTAAATATCTTCTCCATATTCATTGGTATGTGAAATGGCAACTTCAATATCATTACCTGACAGATGAATGATCGGGTAACGGATCTCATCTTCATTCGTTTTGCGTTGCAGCAAGTCGAGCAAACCATTTTTGCTGACAAAAGTTTTTCCATTGTAAACGATCTTCAGACCCGCATTCAGGAAACAATAATTCCAGATCAGGTTTTCCAAAAACTCTGTGTGAAATTTAAAATTCCTGAATACCGTTTCGTCGGGAATAAAAGTAACCAGCGTACCATTCTCTTCACCCGTCTTTGCTTCCTTTTGTTCTTTTATTAAAACACCTCTTTCAAAGATCGCTGTCTTCTCTTTGCCTTCTCTTATCGCGGTCACTTTAAAATGATGACTCAGTGCATTCACCGCTTTTGTACCCACGCCATTCAAACCAACAGATTTCTGAAATACTTTGCTGTCGAATTTGGCGCCGGTATTCACTTTACTCACCACATCCACCACTTTGCCCAGGGGAATGCCACGCCCATAATCCCTTACCGTCACTTCTTTTCCACTGATAGTAAGTTCCACCGTTTTACCATGACCCATTGCATATTCATCAATGCAGTTATCCATCACTTCTTTCACCAGCACATAAATACCATCATCGGGAGATGAACCGTCGCCCAGTTTACCAATATACATACCCGGCCGCAGGCGGATATGTTCTTTCCAGTCGAGGGATTTTATACTATCCTCATCATATTTAAACAGGTCGGGAGTTTCCTTTTCTTTTGCCATGTTTGCCCTGAGTTTATCGAAGGGTTGTTTTTCAGAGATATTTATTTAGTCATCTTCCTGTTCGCTGCTCGTCTTCGTTGCGTCACACACTTCATCGTTCGGTTCGCTACTGGTCAAACGTGAGACGACAAATGTCAAACGCATTTCAAGTTTGACGTTTCATGTTTCACAAGTACGGTCGCTGCGAGAAATAAACCTATTCGGGCAAATATACCAAAACGAGCCCTGCACTTAAGATTTGTAGTTATTAACAGGTGGGGAAAAGATTATAGTTTATGGCGTAGAGTTCTTGCCCGATAAAACTCTTTCTCTATGCTGACCTCTAAGAATACGCAACCATTCGGCAGTCCTGCTTATTCTAACCAACAAATTTTGGAAAGATTTATTTAATTAATGCAATTTGGTTTAAATTACTATCACATTAAACCTACATGAGCAACCGGACTGACATAAAAATATTTATTGCCTCTTCAGGAGAGTTAAAGGATGAAAGGAATGAAAGTTTAAAAGTAATCGCTGAACTGGGAAAATTAAGAGCGCATAAACATCTTATCCTGGAAACAATGGAGTTTGAGTTGGATACACCCAGAGGAAATTATCCATGGAAAGAAAGAATACAAGATGAAATAAATCCGATATTAAAGAAATCGCAAATAGTTGTCGTATTATTCTATTCAAAAGCAGGAGAGTTTACAAAAGAAGAATTGGATTTGGCAATTCGCTCAGGATTAAAAGTTCTTGTCTATTTTAAAGAAGGATTTTCTACTACCGCCAGAACCTTATTGTCTAAATATGACGCTGTATTGGAATTGAAAGAAAATATTGAGAAGGAAAGCAGAATGAGGCATGGGAGTTATAAAACTATTGTAGAATACAATGGTATGCTATACCAGGACCTTGATAAACATCTGAATCAATACTTTGCCCCTGATGAAAAAGAAATAAAAGTTGTACAATCTACATCCAAGCAGTATATACCATTTGCTCCCCGCCCCTACATTGCCCATCCTTACAGCATCGTAAAAAACTTTACCGGCAGGCGAGAAGAAATAACCCGGTTAACGGAATGGTATAAATATGAAAAAGAGCCCATATGCATTATTGAAGCTATTGGCGGCATGGGAAAGAGTGCTTTGTGCTGGAAATGGATGCAGGATGAGATCATTGCTGCAGATACAAAGGTTGCGGGGATAGTTTGGTGGTCGTTTTACGACCAGGGATTTGAGGATTTTATACACCACATGTATGAATACTGTATACCCGAAGATATACGGAACCGACCGCAGCGGATTGATGAAACCACAGAGGTAATCAACGCTCTGGCCAACCACCCTTTTCTGCTGGTGCTCGATGGCTTTGAACGGATATTAAGGGGCTATGCACAAATGATGGCCATGTATATACAGGAAGCTGGGCTGTCTCAAAAAAATATTGACGACATAAATGAAGCTTATGATATCCACCAGCGAACTCCGATCACCCCAAAAGCCGAAAAACTGCTAAGAGCATTGTGTACAGGTAATTCAAAAACGTTGATGACAACGAGGTTATACCCAGCCACTTTCGAAGGACTGGCAGGTATCAAGCATATAAAACTAACAGGGCTTTCTAAAACGGATACAATTGCTTTCTTTAAAACAGAAAGTATCGAAGGAACAGATGAGGAAATGATTCGGGCCGGGGAAATATATGGCTTTCATCCTTTGATGCTGAAATTGTTAAGCACTGCCATTCAAAGAAGTTTTATAAGGGATATTAAAAAGGCTTTATCCGAAGCTTTTTCCAAAGGCCTGATTGATAAAGAAGAACCACAAAAAATATTAGCCACCAGTTATAAATTATTAAATAAAGATGAACAAAAAGTAGCAGCCACCCTTTCTGTTTTCCGTACGGGTTTCGCATTCGATGCTGCCAACGCATTGTTCCCGAATATGGAAGCAGAAAAGCTGGAGGGAATAATGATGGAATTGTATAAACTCGGCTTTATTTTATATAATGAACAGCAGCGGATATTTGATTTTCACCCTATCCTTCGCTCCTATCTATACAATGGCCTTACCAGCAAGGATAAAGTACACGAATTGGCCATCACCTATTTTACCGCCCTGCCAGCCAAAGAAGATGTAATAACCCTTGCGGACCTTGAGCCGGTTATAGAACAATACCATCATTTGGTAAGGGCAGGAAAATATGATGATGCTTATAGCCTATTTAATGATCGGTTAAGAGAAACTCTTTTTTATCAACTGGCCCAATACAGGCTGTGCATAAACCTTTGCAAGCAGTTGTTTGCAGGGCCTCACGATTTACTACCCCGGCTAAGTAACTATATTGATCAAAGTCTTGTTTTAACTGTTCTTGGGCTTTGTAATTCTGCTATCGGGCAATTGAATGAAGCAAACAAGAGCTTGAGAAACG
>DATHDV010000196.1:0-11601 GCA_035318845.1 Chitinophagaceae bacterium | reverse complement strand
AATGCAAGACCATTGCCGGTTGCATACAACTGCACCTGATCGGTAAGACAAATAGTTGTGTCGGCCCTTGCCGATAAACTAACAGCAGAAGTAACCCGTACATGCACTGAATCCTTGTTAACGCATCCGTTATCACTCAGGTTGACCACATACCAGGTGTCAACAATCGGATATACCGTGGGTGATGAAGTATTCGCATTAATTATCCTGGTATTCGGCGTCCAGTTAAATGTTCCGGTGCCGCTTGCATTAAGAGTTATACTATCCGGAATACAGATAAGTGCATCATTAAAAGTAAGTGCGAGAGCGGGTTTGTCCAATACAGTAACTGTTACCTGTGCGGTATCGATACATCCTTTACTGTTGGTGACAATTAATACAACATCTTTAGGTCCTGCCGAAGCATAGGTCCATTGGGGGTTTCGGATATGTGATGTATCAGCCAGGGTAGGAGAATCGCCAAAGTTCCAGTTCCAACTATCCACTATACCATACCGGGTATTGGTGGTGTCAGTGAAAAAGAAAGGATTTTGATAACAACCACCTGAAAAAATAAAACCTGGAAAGAAACCAGGGTATACTCTTACCACTGTAGTAGTGGAATCTGAACATTGCTGATTTCTGTTAGTAACAAGTTTAACAATATATACCCCAGTATCCGGATAGGTGTATGTCGGGTTAGCCAGGTTAGACGTATCATTTGTTAAGCCGATAACTCCGAAATCCCAGAAATACGAATTAATCAACGGACTCGGCGGATTAGCATCATTTTGAAAACTAACAGTAAAGCCATCGCATGTAGTTGGTCTTGGATTTAGAACAGCCTTGGCAATAGTACAATCACCGACTTTTATCTGAAGGTCTTTCCGTTGTGTTGCTATTACTACGCCATTCCTCGTTTCCGTGACACAAACAGTGACAACATAAATTCCCGCAGCCGGGGCAATTCCGGTTATTAAACCTGTAAATGGATTTATTGTTACACCCGAACCCATTGGATTAAAAGCATCGAATGGCGGAGTTAAATAAGGTACGGTGATATATGCCGGTGGCAGTGGAGGAATGGGTATTGGACTATTAGCTGCAGGCGGAGTACCGGCTTGTCCGCCGCCCAGATAAGCATTACAAAAAGAATAACTCAATTGATCACCATCAGCATCCTGCGCAGCAAAGCTGTATGTAAATTGATTGCCGGCACACACAATAACAGTGTCCGCTCCAATAAATCTTGCGCTGTTATTTTCCGGAGCTGTTGCTAATTCAGTAGTTCCGGGTATCTCGGCCGTATAGGTAACTCCGACCCCGCTTGAACCATTTAAATTATTTATGCCCGCAATTCTACAACAGCGTTGAAAAGCGATTATATAACCACTGGCTGAGCCCGGTAATGATATATCCACTTCATAATAACCAACTTCATAACAAACCGGAGGAGGATTTGTAATGCAAGGGCTAGGTGAAGTGAGAAGTAAGGTTATGATTTGTGTCTGGGGTACTGCATCATTTCGCCAGGCCATGATACCCGTGCCTTTATCGAAAGCAGCCATACCGATTGAAGGATCTAATGATGCGCAGCCGGTACAAAAGCAATCTTTAAAAAGCTTGACTGTGACATGATATTGGTAGTTGCCACCTGACTGACCCAAGTAAGTATAAAACATTTCCCCGCCTGTGATATGCGCCGCAGAAGATTTTTCTGCAAAACAAAACAAAGTAAATAGTATTAATAGGGTTTTTCTCATGTATTAGAGTTATACCAAGCAACGTATGAAATTACAAAAAAGCTGCCTTATTGGGGCAGCTTTTTTAGAACGTCGAAAAACATGCAATATTATCTCAGAATCTGCATTTTCAAAAACTCGGTTTTCGTTTTTGTAACCACCTTGCACAGGTAAATTCCGGGTTTCAGGCTGTTGATGTCAAGGGTTACATTATTGTTACCGCCTATCTTTTTCTTTAGATATGAGATTACAGTATTTATATCAAAAATTTCAATTTCTGTAATTGCTTCATCTGACTTAATTGTTATTTGTGTAGTTGCAGGGTTAGGATAGGCAACAATTGATTTTTTTTCTTCAGGCTCATTTATTGAACGTAATTGAGGGTTATACTCAAAATTAATAGGATAAGTCCCATTGCAGTATGGCGAGTTACTAATGGTAACTGTTCCCGTTATTCCGGACAAAGAAACATTTGAAGGGAAAAATACTGTTGCTTGTGGGGCTGCTGGATTTGACTGGGTAACAGTTGTGTTAGGTATGTTCCAAGTATAAATTGTGCCAGGACCATAGGTATAGTTCCAAGGAGTAGAAACATTAAGGGTGTAATTTGGCTTATAAAACCCCATCCAATTACCATTGGGATGAAATGTGAGACCATAAATTACTGTTGTAGGTGAGGATAATTCTTCACATCCCCAAACTGAATTTTTTAATTGAAACTGAAACTCGGTCAGACCACCTGAAGCAGTTGAAGGCGAGTGGTTCAAGATTTTTCCATTTTGTACTATGTAAACTTGACCTAATCCGGATATATTTCCTCCGGGCGGGGTTATATGCACACCATTTACATACCATTCATTCCCAGTTGGCTCGTCTGATTGTAGGGTTGTTGAGCCACCACATTCCCAAAAGCTACAAAAATAATTTACTGAGTTCGGAATAATTTGTTGAATAATTTGTTGACATCCATAAGTAATGTTGCCTGAAAAAGAAACTCTTTGATTAACGGTAACGGTAACAGAAGTCAAGCTAACAGGACAACCATTCCCTTGCATAGTTACTGTATATATGGTAGTAGTTGTCGGGCTAGCAATTGGTTGTGGAATGTTTGGATTATTAAGACCTGTAGTTGGAGTCCATGAGTAAGAATAGCCGGGTACACCCGGTATGCCAATTTGAACCGAACCACCAGAACAAATGGTTTGAGGTGGACCACCATCAGCTTGACCACATATATCAACCGGTTTTTCACCCGTGACACTATTCATATCTTCATAAAGAGAAACACTACCACCGGAAAAATCATTATCCCACGTAACAGTACAATAGATAGATTGGGCTGTTGGATTAACAACTGCATAATCAATAGTCCCTCCTGTAACACTCCATGTAAGAGTCGTATAAGGACTCAGGCTATAATTAAAAGATGCAGAATAAGTTTCTTGTGCGCCAGGGGCAACAGGACTTGCACCAGATATAGTTATAGTCTGCGAAAATAATTTTCCTGTTATTCCAAAAGCTAAGAGTACAATAAGGCAGACTCTACGCATTGGAATTAATAAAATCTTTTTCATAATAAATGGTTTAATGGTTAAATGAAAACAATTCGACAAAAAAAAGGTAGTTATAATATCAGAATAAAAAGCAACCGGGTCGAATAATTATATTAATATGACATTACGATAAGTAAAAAATATTAGTGTGTTCAGAAAAGGAGATAGAATAATTACTCAAACATCATTCAACCGGGCGAATAAAATGATTTCTATTGAAAGGAGGTAAGAAAGGTTTCTAAAATCTGATTACTTGAATCTGACTCTTCGAGCATCCCCATATGGCCTGAATTCCGAAGGACATAAATGTACGATTTTTCAGGAAGATGGCATTGCTGCAGGCCATCCTGAAAGGGTACGGCGTTATCGTATTTTCCCATGATAAATAGCACAGGTACAGTGGCTTTTTGTAAGATTTTGGTCCGGTCGGGTCGCTGCATCATAGCTTCATAATAAGAAACGAGGGCAGCGGGTGAAAAGTTGTCCAGGCTTGCTATCAATTCACTTATTAATTCAGGCTGCTCATCTTTGGTTTGCTGTGAAAAAAGATTGGGAGTGGTGGTTTCCAGGAATTCAAAAGCACCGTGCTGGTTAATGAACTCAATCCCTTTACGGCGAACAACTTTCTTTTCTTCGCTGTCCGGGTAGGCCGTGGAATGAAAAAGACCGAAGGCCGAAACATGGTTCCAATACTTTTCAACCAGTGCAAGCAGGATATAGCCACCCATACTGTGCGCAATGACAGGAGCCCCCCTAAATCCCCCGCAAGGGGGGACTTCCGAATACTCCGCATCAATGACAGACTTTATAACTTCGGCCATTCCTTCGAGGCTCATGTCATCGATCAATTCAGATTGACCGGAACCAGGGAGATCGGGGATGATGAGTTTATATTTATCTTTTAAATATTCTACCTGGTTATTCCAGATGGTTCCATCCTCTCCAAAACCATGAATAAGCACAACAGGGATTCCGCTGCCAACGATGCGGTAGAATATTTTTTTATTTTGATACAGGAGTTCTTTGTTCATAATTTTTTTCCCGCAGATGCCGCAGAATGATCAGCGTTTATCAACCGGCATTTATTTCTTTTTCAAAAACCGGCTCCTGGTCTTTAATGTAGCCGTCCATCCAATTAATAAAATGCTGAGTACGATCATGACCTTCGATAAAATATCACCATTTTTTACAAAAAAGGTCTTGTTATTGACGGCGGCTGTCATGTTTAGTTTAATAGCAGCTTGTGTATCGTAAGGTTGTGGTTCAATAACTGTTCCATACGGATCAATAAAACAACTGATGCCGGTGTTGGCGCTGCGGGCCACCCATGTCCTTGTTTCAATGGCTCTCAGTCTTGCATAGTTCATGTGCTGCTTGTGGCCGGGGGTTTTTTTCCACCAGCCGTCATTGGTGATGATGCAGATCAGGTTAGCGCCGTTGCGGATATATTTACTCATGAATTCACCATAGATGCTTTCATAACAAATGGCCGGCGCTATTTTGAATCCATGCTTTTCATTCAGCACGGTTCTTTCTTTTTGTTTGGCATAGCCACCCGAGGAGCCGCCGAATTTTTTAAACCACTTGCCCAAAAATTTCAGGAACCAGGGCAGTGTTTCCACACCCGGCACCAGCATGGATTTATGATAGAATGCAACTGCACCGGAACTGTCGAGCAGCGCTGAACCATTATATGATTCGTAAAAATGACCACTGAATTCTTCCGAATATTTTGTTTTATGCTCAAACATCCCGAAACTTTCTGTGCCGGTAAATAAAGACATATTGGGATGACGTTTCAGGAAAGCCCATAAGGGATTAAAAAAAAAGTTTTTGTCAGGTTGTAGTTCGGCTTCATTGATACCATTGCCCATATACAAAGCGGTCTCAGGCCAAACAAGCAATACGCTGTTACTATCAATTTCTTTTTCACTGATAGTAATCAGTTTTTGTAATTGAGCTTCAAAGGAACCGGTTGCTTCAGAAACTTTTTCATAGGGATCGATATTGGGTTGTACTATTACAATGTTTGATTTTTTTACCGGCATTAATGTTCTTAGATCATTAAAGCCAAGTAACGAAACAGCAACTGGTACAATGAGAACAAGAACAGCAGCCAACAGGTTTTTATATTTCTTTGCTGCTTCCCGGTTTAAATTATTTTTTAAATGAAGGAATAATAAAATATTCACCAGCAGTATCCATAAGGTTCCGCCGCTGGTTCCTGTAAATTCATACCATTGTACCCATTGCGGATGAGTTGCAAATGCATTGCCGAGTGTAAGCCAGGGCCAGCTCAGTCCCCAATCCTGCAAATGGATATATTCAAAACACATCCAGAAAGCGATGAGTGAAACATAGCCGATCTTTTCTCCCAATCTTTTCTTTACAATCCTAAAACCCAACCAGGGAAGACACATGATCAGGCTATTGGCAAAAAAAGCGGCGAGGGCCCCGGGCGCCGAAGCATTCCATATCCACCAGGTAGTGGCTACATTCCAGATGAACATAACGATATAAGTGAGGCCAAAGAATTTTTTCCTGCTTTTCACTGTTGATTCCAGCCAGAGCAAGGGAACCCATGCAACGAATATTAATAAGGTAAGGGGTGATACCGGCCAGGCGAGCCAGAGTAATAACCCGCCTGTGATTGCGATGAAGAGATTGAGGTAGCGTTTCATTTTTGGTTCATGGATTATAGTTCATGGCTGATCGCAATTAAGATTGCATCGTATACAAACTTTGGATCACAAAGGCCACGAAGGATCACGAAGGACACAACGTTGTGTTCTTCGTGGTTCGTAGTGTACTTCGTGCTCCTTTTTTTTCCGGTGGATGCAGGCATGATAATTTTCCATAAAAATAAAGGTTTATGGAAACAACTGTTACGACCAATCTTATTTAGCAAAAGTATAACCATGCAAATCAACAAAATTCTATCTGCGCCGCTGATCGATATCATTTTCGACGGCCGCCCCAAAGATTACGGAGCTTATGAGCTTCGCAAAACTTATTCAAACAGGATCAACAAAGCCCTGGCCATCACGATTGCTCTCGCCGGGATGATCTGTTGCAGTGCTATCCTGGCTAACTCTCCTAAAAAGAACAGGATTCATTACACTGTCGGGCCAACTATAGTATTACCTGATCATCCTGAGAAGAAAATAGAACCTAAACCAAAACCGGAAAAACAACCGGAAGTTAAACCGCCAAAAACAATAATATTTACAGAACCGGTAATTAAAGAAGTCGTGGAATTTCCACCACCCAGACAGGAAGAGATGGATAGCGCCAAGTTCGGATCAGTAATAATTGATGGCCCGGGTGATGATGGAATTCCAAAGCCTGGAGACCTGGACGGTGATAAAGGAATTGTACAACCAAAAAACGAACCTGAGTCTGACGAACCAAGGGCTATTGTGGATATACCGGCCAGGTTTGTCTTAGATTGGAAAAAATTTTTAATAAAAAATTTAAAAGCTGAAACACCTGTTGATAATGGCGCAGGGGTGGGCCGGTATACTGTGGTTATTCAATTTGTAGTGGATAAAGAAGGAAATGTCAGCGATATAAAGGCATTGACTAATCATGGATATGGTATGGAGGAGGAAGCATTGAGGGTAATAAAGAAATCACCTCAATGGGAACCGGCTATATACAACGGGTATAAAGTAAAAGCATACCACAAACAGATGATAACATTTGATGTGCAGGACGAATAGTTACTGGTTACGAGTTTGGCAGAGTCATTCATCATAAATGACTCTGCCTATTTTTGAAGTATTTTCTAAAATGCTCAGTAATAAATAGAACGATGAAATGTGCGACGCAAGGGACGATGATAGTAGCAATGCAGCCGACAAAAAAATAAAACTTACTTCTTTCAGAGTAATTGAAAAAGTAATGACTTTATGATCTAAGTCTCCCCTTTAGGGGGACAGGGGGTTTTACATCCTGCTGTAATTCGGAGCTTCCTTCGTGATCTCAATATCATGTGCATGACTTTCACGCATGCCGGCGTTGGTGATCTTTACAAATTTTGCTTGCTGTAACTCGGTAATGTTCTTTGCTCCGCAATAACCCATACCGGCTCTTAACCCACCGGTATATTGATAAACTACTTCCTGTAAAAAACCTTTGTACGCCACCCGTCCTTCAATTCCTTCGGGAACAAATTTCTTTACTTCATCTTCCACATCCTGGAAATAACGGTCGCTGCTGCCGGTGGCCATGGCGCCGAGTGAACCCATGCCGCGGTATTCTTTGAATTTTCTTCCTTCGTAAATAATTGTTTCGCCAGGACTTTCTTCAGTTCCTGCAAAAATGCTTCCCATCATAACACAATTAGCACCGGCAGCCAATGCTTTCACCATATCACCGGTATATCGAATTCCACCATCAGCTATGATAGGAATATTTTTTCCTTTCAATACCGATGCTGCTTCCATCACGGCCGTGAGTTGCGGTACTCCAGCACCGGCAACAATTCTTGTCGTGCAAATGGAACCGGGACCGATACCAACTTTGATGGCATCTGCGCCGGCTTCAGCCAATGCTTTGGCACCGGCTGCTGTTCCTACATTACCCGCAATGACATTGATATTCTTAAAATTCTTTTTTATTTCTTTCAAAGAAGCAATTACACCTTTGCTGTGTCCATGTGCGCTGTCGAGGGCAATGATATCGGCGCCTACCTGTTGTAAGGCATAGACCCTTTCTAAAAAATCTTTGGTGATACCAACGCCGGCCCCGATCAACAATCTCCCGAATTCATCTTTCACTGCATTGGGATGACTTTTTAATTTCAGGATATCGCTGTAGGTAAAAAGCCCCATCAGTTTTCCCTGCTTGTTAACAATAGGCAGTTTCTCAACTTTTGTTTTCTTAAATAATTGTTCGGCCATTTTCAGATCAGTGCCTTCGGGTGCTGTATATAAATTTTCTTTGGTCATTACTTCACTCACTTTGCGTTTCATGTTTTCTTCAAACCGGAGGTCACGGTTGGTGAGAATGCCAACCAATTTCCTGTTCTTGTCAATAATGGGAATACCACCGATCTTATTTTCACGCATGAGTCGCAGTGCATCGCCGATCGTAGCATTGGCTAATAAAGTGATCGGGTCGATGATCAAACCGCTTTCACTTCTTTTTACTTTACGCACCTGTGTAGCCTGTTCTTCAATGCTCATGTTCTTATGCAGGATGCCAAGGCCGCCTTCTCTCGCAAGAGCAGTTGCCAGTGCCGCTTCAGTTACTGTGTCCATCGCAGCAGAGAGCAATGGAACATTCAGTGTAATGTCTTTGGTTAATTTGCTCCTGATATCCACATCACGGGGCAGCACCTGGCTGTAGCCGGGCATCAGCAGCACATCATCGAAGGTTAAACCTTCACCAAAAAATTGTTGGGAGCTGTCTTTAGCGGGAGAGGGAGTATTTCTTGTTGCCATGGGCAAAGATAGGGGGAGAATAGTGAATGGTGAATAGTGAATAGTCAATGGGGGAAAAACTCTGTTTTATATGTGGATTTCAACTGCTTTGATTGATCCAGCAGGTATATTTTCAATTAAACTTAATGCTATGTTTCTAAAATTAAATCACCAAAAGCTTGAAGTTTATAAAGCATCTTTGGACTATGTGACAGAATGTTATCGTTTATGCGGATATCTGCCACAAGAGGAAAGATTTGGTATAATCAGCCAAATAAAAAGAGCCGCATTGTCGGTTCATTTGAATATTGCCGAAGGTGCTTCCAGGAAATCTGAAGCAGAACGCAAAAGATACTTTGAGATTTCCAGGGGATCAATGGTTGAGATCGACGCAGCATTTGATATTGCGGTTAGATTGAATTTTATAAAGAATTGCGACATAACACTATTTGAAGAAAAAACGATCTACTGTTTTAAATTACTTTGCGGCTTGGTTTGACCATTCACTATTGACTATTGACCATTCACCTTATCAGCGTCACGGTTCCTTTCTTAAAAACAGGCTGTTTGGTATCCCTGTGTGTGTACCTTAGCATCCATACATAAACAGCAGTGGGTTGCAATGCACCATTCATTTTACCATCCCATTTGTCTCTCCAGTTCTTTGACTGGAAAACCAATTGCCCCCAGCGATTATATATTTTAAACTCATAGTTATCTGCTTTCAGTGCATTGTGCGGTTGAAAATAATCATTCAGTCCGTCATTGTTAGGTGTGAATGCTGTGGGCACATCGATCAGGCAAAAGTCAAGTACGGTCAATGTTTTCCGGGCACTGTCGCTGCAACCAAGGTTCAGGTTTGTCACCACCAGTTTCACCGTGTAATAAGCTTCTTTGTTGATCGTGGGAAAAAGAAAAGGCGGGGGATCTTTCAACGAACTGGTCCCGATAATATCATAGTTCCATCGCCACAGGTCTATATGCCCGGTGCTTGTATTGGTAAGGACAAGCCCATCTTCGGGGCAAATGATTTTTTCCATTTCAAAAGATGCTTTCACTTCATTATCCAGGACAATAACTTTTGAAGCCGTATCGGAACAAGTACCGTTGCTTACCACCAGTTGTACATTATTGGTGCTGGATGCCGGAAAAATAATAGTATGTGTTTGTGTGAATACAGGTGGATCGTTGTTGAATGTCCAGTACCAGAAATTCACATCATGTGCGCCATTGTGTGAGAATAGCAGTGTGTCCGTCAAACAGCCATACAGCAACTGGTTTTGAAAGTCTGCATTTACGGTATCGGCTGTGGTAAATGAAAGTGCCTGTGGCCGTATCGGTTGACCACATACATCAAAGATGGGACTCCCGTCAATACCCGGTTGAATGGTAACCGTGTAAGTTCCTTTTGTATAGATCGACGCACTCAGTTTTACGACAATGTAAGGGGACTCATCATTTACACAATTACCGTATGCACCGATAACGGTAACTGGCGTTGGACCACTTATTGTAAAATCACTTCCCGATGCTGTGATACTGGAACATTTTATTTTCTTAGGATAATAAATTAAAATAGTATCCGGTGTGCAGGCCGGTTTGCGAATGCTGTCGGCGAAGATGGGTTGCGGAATAAAATAGTCGAAAGAAATAGATTGCCCGGGAGCAATACTATTCCCGCAAAGATCCAGTAATGTATTTCCATCGCTGCCATTCTTGATAACGAGTTGATGGGTGCCACTGGTTAATGTTGAAGCCAGTGTGATCGTTACTTCATCAAAATCAAAACCAGTGGAGCAGGTAGTAGTGGTTGCGGCTGTAGCTGCGATCGCACCAGGCATGACCGTGAATTCGCTGCCATTGGAAGAAAGGCTGTTACATCTTAATTTTTTATTCAGCTTCAGGGTAAGTACCTGGCCATCGCAATCAGGACTGACACTTACCATCGCCGGTATTTTTGGATCGGTGATAACAGCAGTACCACCTCCAAAAGAAAGATCATAGCCGCTTTGGCCATCGGTAAAATGACTGATCATTAAAATATATTCATGTCCGACCACCAGGTTAGGCATGGCAGCAAAGGTTGGTGCATTATCCGGCGGAAAAGAAGCACATTGTATAAAATTGACACCTGATGCAGAAGCTCCGGTAGGTCCGTATGTACCTGCCCAATTGCCGGTTACAACAAGAGAATTATCAGTGAAGATATCATTTGGGCTATGACCAGTAATATCCCAGAGTTGCCAGTCATAATCTTCATTACTTGCAAGGGGTGTAATTAAAAAACCCAGGGTTCCTGATACAAAGCAGGTAAATTTATAAAAGAAAGGATTTTTATTTTGATATAGGGCGCCTCCCGGGCCGGTAGAGCATCCGGGAACAAATATGTCATTAGTTGCACAAATAGGTACATTGCTTTGATGAAAAACAGTGGTACCGCAAACCGGGAAAGCAGTAGGAGGAGTTTGTCCCAATGTTGTACAGGCCTGGGAAAAAGCAGGGCCTGTAAAGATCAACAGGCATCCAAGGATCTGCAGGATTTTCAATTTGAATGACAGTCTCATTGGGCTATTCAACAAATGGTTGGTTTTAAGTAATAAAGACAATTATTTCAGGGATTATGCTGTCCCGAAAAATCAGGCCAATCTGTACAATTTGCCCGGTAAAGATACCACCACGTTTTGTAATTCTAAATTAAGGATGGCGGCAGCCACGGCACTGCTGCTTAAACCGCTTTTTATATTGATCTCATCTATATGTGCGGTTTCTTTTTCATTTAAAAGGTCAATGATGATCTTTTCTTCTTTTGAAAGTTCAATAAACAGTTGTTTCTGACTTCTGTCCCGATATCTATCGGGATCAGACTTCTTAGTTCTTTCTTCCCAGTTCATTACCTGTACC
>DATHDV010000195.1:0-2839 GCA_035318845.1 Chitinophagaceae bacterium | reverse complement strand
TTCATTCCGGAGTCCTTGATCAGTTTCACGATCTTTTTGGCGTCGTCCATCGCCAGTCCATTTCTCACTTTTACTTCTTTTTTCCACACTTTACCGCTTTGTGCCCCTTCCTTGGATGTATCAAAAGCTTCAGGAGCAATTCCCTGCTTGTGAGCACGGCTTATTAACACGTCAACCAACTGGCGCATCTTCATATCGTCATCGGTTTCTATTTTAATGACAAAATCTTTTTTGTCAAGGTTAATGACGACATGCGAACCTTTAAAATCAAAGCGGTTGGTGATCTCTTTGGTGGTTACGTTCACAGCATTATCCAATGCCTGTGCTTCTACTTTTGAAACGATATCAAAGGATGGCATAGTTAGTTGGTTTTATTGCCGACAAGTTAATTACTTAAAAGCACGGGCAAAAATAAAAAAGTCCCTCTTAGAAAAGAGGGACGACTCATATACTGAATACAGCACATGAGAAAACTATAATTTACTGGCCTCCCTGCCCTACCCTGTTCTGTTCATCCTGTGAAGCGCTGTTGCGGCGGCGTGGCGGCGGATTTTGCTGACCATTCTTTCCAAAACGATAAGTGAAAGTGGCTGTGACCTGCCGGGAGTCAAACCTGTTTTTTATCCTGGTATCAATAACGTCATATTGTGTCTTCGCCTTGAACTGCTGCAGCCAGAAAGGGTCACGCAGGTTTAACCGAACAGTTCCTTTTCCTTTTAATACCTGTTTCTGTCCACCGAAACTGATGACATACATAGGCTCATTGATACTTAACTGATCAACACCCCTGGCCCTGTAAAAACCGGTCATCTCAAGAGTAAATCCTTTCTTTACAGTAAATGTCTGGGTCATGTTTATCATGAACGAAGTATAAGTAAGATCCAGGGGTTTATTTTCATACACACCTACATAGTGATTATTAAAAATATTTACAAAGATGTTTGATGTCCACCATTTGGTTACAGGAATGGGAGCAGTAACAGATATGCCCATGTTGCGGAACCTGGCTACATTATCAGAGGTAAGATAAACCAGGTCGCCATCAATTTTCAGGATCTGTGATATTACATCGTTGGTAACATTATAATTCAATGTAGTGATCAGTTTGCTTTTGAAAGAATGACTCAATTCTATGTTATGTGAGTATTGTGGCAGGAGAAATGGATTACCCTTGCGGTAAGACAAGGAATCCAGGAAATAAATAAACGGGTTCAGGTCCTGGTAATTAGGTCTCGTGATCCTTCGGCTGTAAGAAAGGGTAACCTGGTTGTTCTTATCCGCTGCATAGCTGATGAAAGCGCTGGGGAAAAGGCTTGTAAAATTTCTTTTGAAAGAAGAGTCGTTGGTAACCTGGTATCCTTTTGACACCGTGTTTTCGATACGAAGACCTCCCTGGAACGACCATTTCTTAAATTGTTTATTGGCATTCAGGTATGCGGCATTGATATTTTCATCATAAATAAAATGATTTGAACGGGAATCCGGTATCCATTTGACACCATCCCATCTTGTATACTCTACCATGTTGTCATTTTTGACAAAACTGCTTTTTACACCTGCTTCAACTCTTCCTCCTTTCTTCAGGGGATGGGTATAGTCAGACTTGATTGAATAAATATTAATATCAGAAGGCAAATGACCCTTTAGTATCAATTCATTTCCGATAGGTTGACCGGATCCTGTAAAGAAATCTGTAGAAAGCACCATATTGGATGTATTGTCATAGGCTATAAAATCAAAATCAAATGTCAGCTCACGGCCGGTTGAATCAAACTGGTGCCTAAAATTAAAATTGCTGCTAAAGTTTTTAAACTTGATCCTGTTATTGGTCTGTGAGACCATGATGGAAACTGGCTGATGATTTACATCAGACGATGTGGTAGTCGTATTAGGAGTAGGATGACCAGAAAATGCAAAGCCACTTACCACTATTCCAAAAGTATTTTTCTTGTCAGCAAAATAATCCAGGCCCAACTTAAGTGTATGATTATTATTCCCGAACCGGAATGCCGTTTCCACATCGTTATATCCATAAACCGTTTTATTCTGATCCAGTTTGGTCCTCGTTATGTCAAGATAACCCATGCCTTTGAAAAAATTCGGGTTATAGTTTCCAAAGAGATTTATTTTTTTCTTCCTGTAATTAAAATTGATACTGTTTTGTGATTTAGGTATGACATAAAATGTACCTTTCTTATTCTCAAATAAACTGGTTGACGCACCCACCATGACAGACCCGTTAAAACCGGCAGCCTTTCCTTTTTTAGTTTTAATATTAATAACTCCCGAGTTTCCGGATGCATCATATTTGGCAGAAGGATTGGTCATGATCTCGATCTGATCGATCGCAGAAGCCGGCATATTCTTTAGCAGGTTGGCAAGGTCTGTAGGTGAAAGAAAAGTTGGTTTGCCATCCATCATCACAATTACCCCGGACTTGCCCCTTAAACTGATAATGCCATCATTATTTACCATGATCCCGGGCGATTTTTCCAGCACTTCCAGCGCTGTGGCACCCGCATTGGTGGGAGATGCATCAACGTTCACCACCGTTTTATCGATCTTTGTTTCGATGAAAGGTCTGCTGGCCGTAACAGTTACCCCTGCCAGGTTCTTTGTTGCTGCAGTCATCTGAATGGCATCTACTTCAACGGTGCCGGCCGATGAAGTAACAGCAAAATTCTTACTCATGTTTTTTGCATGTCCAACCGAAGAAGCCAGAATAAGATAATTGCCTTCCGCAATATTTTCAAACTCATACTTCCCGCTTTTATTGGTGACAGCCGCTTTCACCAGCGATGAATCTTTGGCTTTTAATAAGGACACCGAAATGGAAGAA
>DATHDV010000194.1:0-12738 GCA_035318845.1 Chitinophagaceae bacterium | reverse complement strand
AAAGCCGTGTGGGCCGGTGCACCGGTTGCTAATATGACGAGTGCATACGGTGGCATAAGATGGGAGAGTGGAGTAAGCCGCCAGTTTCAATATGAGAAAACACAAAGCCGCATCGGCGGAACGCTTTGGGAGAAACTTCCTTTGTATATGGAAAACTCACCGCTCTTTCATTTGGATAAAGTAACAGCGCCTATGGTCATCATGGCCAATGATGCAGACGGCGCCGTTCCCTGGTACCAGGGCATTGAATTATTCACCGGCCTGCGGAGGTTAGGAAAGAAAGTTTGGATGTTCAATTATAATGGACAGGGTCATGGATTGACGCAACGCCAGGATATGAAAGACTATCAAATAAGAATGCAACAGTTCTTCGACTGGATATTAAAAGGAGAAAAACCTGCGAAATGGATCATGGAAGGAGTGCCTGCCGTGGGGAAAGGAAAGGAGTGGGGATTGGAACTGGTGGATTAAAAAGTCAAAAGTCAAAAGTCAAAAGTCAAAAGTCAAAAGTCAAAAATCAAAAATAAAAAGTAAAAAGTAAATAAAGTTACTATGGAGGGTTTTTTTTGAATTTTGATTTTTTACTTTTTACTTATCTGGCGTTAGGCCGCTGTCGAAATAAACTTCACCAACCTTCTCTTCGCTACAGGCAATATGGTTTCATCCACCGGGAAACGTAATGCTGTCTCGATAGAATAAACGGCCGGGTTAGGCAGATCGCTCCAGCGTTTTATCAATTCTGATTTAATGTTTTCATAGCTGTGTGAGATGCTCCGTTTCCAGTTGTCAATGAATAAGGTCCTGATGCTGCGGTATTTTTCATCATGCTTTTCAAAGATCGAAAGCCGGTAATGATAAACACCGGTGCTTTTTTCATTGCCACTGCTTAAAAAGAAATATCCTTCCTGTGTATCCAGCGGTACCAGGCCCACGGGGGCAATATCGATCTTGTCTTCTACAAATTCATAGATGCCGGTACCGCTTTGAATGGCGTTCTTCATTTTGCCGGCGGAATAATGAATGATGTCTTCCAGTTCCTGCATCAGTTCATCGTCACCGATCATCTGTTCATAAAGCAACTGGAGTTTTTCCATTTGTATCCCGGTCATTTTTTTGGGGAAATGTTCCTGCAGGTATTTCTTATTTTCCCGGAAGGCAACAATATTATTATAATGAAAAATAATGTCCGCCAGCTGGGGATAGAGTTTGTTCTCGTTGAAGTGACCGTTCACTTCCTGGAGGTAAGCAAGAAGGGTGTATTTCTTTAATTCAAAATCAATACGGCCTTCGGCAAACCAGGTTTCGGATAGTGTTTTCATGGTAACATGGGTTTAGCATTCATAAATTTAATAAAAAGACTGAATAAAAGAAAGGAAGCTTAATTTTAGTCTGTTAAAGATCAGCTATGGGTAGAGTCCGGTTTTCAATATTTCTCGCAGCGTTCGCTGCGAAGCAGTGGCGTCCCGATAGCTATCGGGATTGCGTTGCCTCTTTGCCCCGCCTAAGGCGGGATGAAACCAAAATCGGACACTATCCAGCTATGAGATATTTGATCCTGGTACTTTCTGTTGTCCTTTTTTCCTGTGGCAACACCTATTATATCGTTCGTCATGCCGAAAAAGAAACCGGGATTGACATGAAAACCATGAAGCCGGGGACAGATCCGCCTCTGAGTATAGAAGGACAGGAAAGGGCCCTAAAACTAAAAGAGATACTGAGCGGGAAAAATATCCGGCATATTTTTTCCACCAATACCACCCGCACCATATCTACGGCAAAACCATTGAAGGAACTTTTCCTGGATCTGCCCATCCAGATCTACAGCAGCAAACCTGATTCGATGGATGCATTCATTCAAAAGTTAAAGACGATCAGGAAAGGAAATGTATTAGTAGTGGGTCATTCCAATACGGTGGATGATATTGCCAATAAGCTGAGTGGTCAAACAGTTGTACCCGGCGATCTCAAAGACAATGAGTATGACAACCTGTATGTGATAAAAAGAAAAGGGAAGGGTTTTGTTTTTAAAGGAGAAAAGTATGGTGCGCCGCCGAAATAAGTGAATCGTCAAACGTGAAAGGTGAAACGTGCGACGGTTTCACTTTTCACGTTTGATGTTTTACCTGTTGAATAGCGAACAGAACGATGAAGAGTGCGACGCAACAGACGATGATAGTAGCAATGCAGCCGGGCTAATAAAAACTATTTGCTTTAAGGAACACTCTATTCACGATTCACAATTGACGATTCACGTTACTCAGTATTCCCTGTCACCATTAAAATTCTCCAACTCTTTCGCAACAGCCGTTAAGAATGTAGCTCCCAGGCTTCCATCCACAATGCGGTGGTCATAACTCATGCTCAGGTACATCATATGACGGATGGCAATACTGTCGCCGTGCGGTGTTTCAATGACAACCGGGCGTTTCTTAATGGCGCCAACAGCCAGTATAGCCACCTGTGGCTGATTGATGATCGGTGTGCCCATCAAACTTCCGAAACTGCCAACATTGGTCATGGTAAATGTGCCACCCTGTGTATCATCTGCTTTCAGTTTACCATTACGGGCATTATCTGCCAGCGTATTTACCTGTTTTGCCAATCCCACTAAATTCAGTTGATCCGCATTTTTAATCACAGGAACGATCAGGTTGCCGCTTTGCAGAGCTGTGGCCATCCCGATATTGATATCTTTCTTGATGATGATGTTATTGCCATCGAGGGAACAATTGATCAGCGGGAATTTTTTTATGCAACGAACGATCGCCTCAATAAATAAAGGTGTAAAGGTAATTTTGGTTCCTTCTCTTTTTTCAAAATCCTTTTTCACCTTATCTCTCCACATCACCATATTGGTAACATCGGCTTCTGTAAAACTGGTAACATGCGGGCTGGTATGTTTGCTTCTCACCATATGCTCGGCGATCAGCTTCCGCATGCGGTCCATTTCAATGACCTCAACATTGCCTGTATAAGTCGTGATCTGCTGGTTGCTGCTGGTTTGCTGCTGTTCAATTTTTGCCATCGGGATAACCATCGTCTCGTTCTGGCTTCTGACCTCAGACCTCTGACCTCCCGACTTTCTTTGGCTAACAAACTGCAGAATATCTTTCTTCGTTACTCTTCCTTCATTGCCGGTGCCCGGTATGTTCTCCAGTTCACTCATGCTGACTCCTTCACTGGCCGCAATATTTAAAACAAGAGGAGAATAAAAACGATTGGATGAACCGTTGCTGGTTGCTGGTCGCTGGTTGCTGGTTGATGGTTGAATTGTTTCTACAACAATGGCTTCTTGTTCCTTGTAGCTTGTGCCTTGTTCCTTTGATGGTGTTGATACAACAGGTCTTGAAAAAGCAGTTTCAGCAGCACCGGTCTTAATTCTTGCTATCACTTTCCCGATCGGCACTACATCATTAACATTATACAGAATTTCTTCGATCACGCCTTCAGCTGTGCTGGGCACTTCACTGTCCACTTTATCTGTAGCAATTTCAAGGACCGTTTCATCCATCTTTACATGATCACCGGGTTGTTTATACCACTTCAGGATAGTGGCTTCCATAATACTTTCACCCAGTTTCGGCATTACTAAATCAACTGTAGCCATAATTATTTTTATTTTGTTACCGGCTGCATTGCTACTATCATCTTCGTTGCGTCGCACACTTCAACTGCATTAACACAGATGGGCAAAATCAGCAGGCAATCATTATAATCGGTCAAAGGTAAATGTTTCCCCTTAATCCTTTTAAATCCTCCTGATCCGGTAATGTCCGGGTTTCAATATTTCTCGCAGCGTTCGCTGCGAAGCAGCGACGTCCCGATAGCTATCGGGATTGCGCTCTTTGCCTCTTTGCGGGCTCTGCGTGAAATAAAAACCGAACATTGCCCCTAATCCTGGCTCTTTAATATGAACTTTCTTAAAAAATTCAATGCATTTCCGGCTGTGATGATAATATTTCGTTGCCGGTCAAAACGGAGATTGAGCTTTAAGGTCTCCACCCGATAGCTATCGGGTTTTTCTTTATTACCAGCAGCTATCCAGACTGTTCCTACTGGTTTTTCTTCTGTGCCCCCATCCGGTCCCATAATGCCGGAAGTAGCAAGTGCATAATCCACATTCATTGTTTCAATAACACCTTTCAGCATTTCCTTCACGGTTTCTTCACTTACTGCTCCAAATGTTTCCAGTGTTTCATGTTTTACATCCAGCACATTTTCTTTCACATCATTTGAATAACTAACCACAGTTCCTTTATAATATTCGGATGAACCGGGAACAGAAGTGATCAAATGGGCAATATAACCGCCGGTACAACTTTCAGCCGTTGCCATTGTTTTGCCTTTTGCTTTCAGGATTTTCCCGATCACCGTTTCGAGCCCTTCATCTTCATTAGAAACAAGATATTCTTTCACCAGCAATTGCAGCTGTTCAAAATAAGGAGCCAGTTCTTTCTCCACTTCTTCTTTATTATTTCCCTGCGAGGTCAGGCGCAGCTTCACCATTCCATAATTAGGTAAATAAGCGAGTTTGATATGGGATGGCAGGGAAGGTTCAAAATCTTTCAGCAATTCAGCGATCATGGATTCACCCTGGCCTGCAGTAAAAGCAGTTCGATGGACGATGGCTGGCAGACTGAATTCTTTAAGGATATGCGGAACAACTTCTTTTAATATCAACCCTTTCATCTCATGCGGAACTCCTGGTAAGGAGAAGAAAACTTTTCCTTCTTTTTTAAATAGCATTCCGGGTGCAGTGCCACGGGAATTGTGTAAGACAAGACAAACATCCGGCACTTCCGCCTGTTTCAAATTGCTTTCCAGCATCGGGCCGGTGCGGCGAAACACTTTTTCAAACAAATACTTTACATGTTCCAGCACTTTTTCATTCACAACTAATTTTCCGCCAAAATATTTGCAAAGCAGGGGTTTGGTAATATCATCAGCTGTTGGTCCCAGTCCGCCGGTAATGATAATAATATCAGATTGCATGCTTTCTTCATCCAATGCCCGCCAGATATCATCATACACATCGCCGACAGCAACCTTTCGTTTTACCCAAACCCCGATCTTATTCAGTTCCTGGGCAATAAAAGCGCTGTTGGTATCAATGGTCTGGCCGATCAGGAGTTCGTCGCCGATAGTAATGATGGAACAAAGGACCATGATTTGCAGGATTAAGAATTGATTAAGAGGAAATAAATTAGTTTTAAGCAAAGTTATAACCACAGGACTATGAAAAAAGTTTTCCTTGTTGCTTGTTGCTGGTTACTGGTTACTGGTTTATCAGCACAGACGGTTACTGAAAAGTTGCAAAAGGCCTTTCAAAAATTTGAAGCTGACAGCCAGTTGAAACATGCCATCAGTTCATTGTATGTGATTGATGCCGCAACCGGGCAGGTGGTATTTGATAAGAACTCGCAAATTGGACTGGCTGGCGCTTCTACACAAAAAATAATTACGGCGGCTTCGGCTTTTGAATTGTTGGGGAAGGAGTACAGGTATAAGACGGAGTTCGTAATGGGTAAGGATTTACATACTATTGATCAATGGTGGATGTTTGTAAAGGCTTCTGGAGATCCAACTTTTGGGAGTTGGAGATTTACTGGAACTAAAGACAGTATAGTTTTTAGAAGAGTATTCGAAGGTCTACAAAATCGTAATCCAAAAATGATCTGGATTGTTGATGAAGTGTTTGGTACAGCTTCCATTCCAGATGGTTGGATATGGCAGGATATCGGAAATTATTATGGTGCTAGTCCTTTTCTGGTTAATTGGAAGGAAAATCAATATGAAGTGCTTTTCGATTCTCATGATGTTGGCGAAGCTACAGGAATTGTAAAAATCGGGATGGATACTTCCGGGCTTACTTTCTATAACGAAGTAAAAGCAGGGCATGTAGGAAGTGGAGACAATGCTTACATATATAGTACACCCTATTCAAATAGAGTTTTTATCAGAGGCACAATTCCACCCAATCAAAAATCCTTTTCAATTTCTGGTTCGGTTCCCGATCCCGCTTTGAATTTCTCGAGCGACTTAAAATTGTTTTTAATGAACAAATCAAACAAAATAATAAATCCCCAGACTTATGTTTTTAGATCAACTCGTTCGCATAATGAGATTTTAGGTACGCCATCTTTTGGCACATTTGATACAATTTATACCCACTATTCCCCCTCCCTCGATTCCATCATCTACTGGTTCCTCAAAAAAAGTATCAACCTCTATGGCGAAGCATTGGTAAAAACATTTGCATACGAAAAACAAGGATTTGGTTCAACAGATAGTGGAGTAAACATTGTCAAGAAATTCTGGAAAGACAAAGGCCTTGATGAGGATGAACTGAATATCTATGATGGCTCTGGTCTTTCACCTCAAAACCGCATCACTACGCATGCGCAGGTAGAAGTTTTGAAATATGCAAAGACCAGGGACTGGTTCCCTAATTTCTATGATGCCCTGCCTGAATTCAATAGCATGAAGATGAAAAGCGGCACCATCAGCGATGTAAAAGGTTTTTGTGGTTATCAAAAAGCCAAAGACGGTAAGGAGTATATCTTTTCTTTCTTAGTTAATAATTACAATGGAAAGACATCCGGCGTGGTGAATAAGATGTATAAAGTGCTGGATGAATTGAAATAGCTATTAGCCATTAGCCATTAGCCTTTAGCCTGGCATTGGGGAAAAGACTATCTTCAAACCTCGAACATCAAACCTCGAACATCAAACAACTTTTATGAGTGAACAAAATTTTAAAAACCATGCCCGCTACATTCCAATGTGGCATTATATAACTCCTCTGATAATTGGTGGCATACTTGGATGGGGCATTGTCAATTTCACCAATCATCACCTGAATATGCATTTCCTGGGAGCCGCCATGATATTGATCTCAATTGTATTGCTTTTGATCTGGTGGTATGCAAGAGTATTTGCCGTGCGGGCACAGGACAGGGCCATCCGTGCTGAAGAAAATTTCCGTCATTATATTCTTACCGGTAAACCCCTTGACAGCCGGTTAAAAATGTCACAGATCATTGGACTCCGTTTTGCCAGCGATGAAGAAATGCCTGCATTAGCTAAAAGGGCTGTTGAAGAAGATCTTTCTTCAAAGCAGATCAAGGAAGCTGTCAAGAACTGGCGGGCCGATCATGACAGGGTTTGAAGAATTTTTCTGCTTTAGGGTTTTTGCTCCCTCTCCGAAAGGAGAGGGTTGGGGTGAGGTCATTCAGCTTGTGCACCGAGGAATATACTGTTTACTTTATCGTTCTTAAATGAAAAGATTATTCCGCCGTACACAGAACCAACCGTGATCTGTGTTTTGTCTGTTGCTTCGGGATCTATATCTTTTTTATACGCTGCTTCCACTTCGGCATAGCTGTTTCCTATTCCCAGACCAGCTTTTGTTTTAAAATCGCAGGGAGCTTCCGCGGTGATCGTAAAAATAGCAAGTGTGCCTTCCACATTTGTCTTGTCGGATGACATATTCATCACAAGACCTTTGCTTTTCCATGTCCAGTCTTCATGGAGCAGGCCATCAGCACCCCATTCGATAGCTTTTGATTTTGAATCAGGATGGCCCAACACTTTTTTTGCTTCGCTGTAAAGCTGACCGAGTTTTATGGGACCAAAATTTTCCAGGTCAACTTTTCCCATATCGGGCGGGGTTGTCATTGTAGTTGTATCCTTCCCGGTTGTGATAACTGTGTCCATATTCTTTTTTTCGCCGGTATCAGTTGTTGTTTTGGATTTACATGCTGCCATTATTAAAAGGCCAGCGAAAATTATATACCTGGTCATGTTTGAAAATTTATAAGGGAAGATAAAACTTATCGGCGACTTTTCTTCTTGATCAAAGTCCGGGTAATATCCGGGCTTTAATATTTCTCGCAGCGTTCGCTGCGAATCAGCGGCGTCCCGATAGCTATCGGGATTGCGCTCTTTGCATCTTTGCGGACTCTGCGTGAAACCTAACCGCGCCTGCTAAATTCCAAACTGGTGAAAGAAAGACATATTCATATTTAACAGCCACGGGGATGCAATGGCTGCTGACCAGATCAATACCAGGAAAATTTTTCCGGCAACGGATATATCCTGCATCAGGTGACGGTGCAGCAGACCTTTTATTGTGGTCATTATTTTTTCTTCTTTCGCATCGTATTCATAAGGAGGTGAAAGCGGAACATCTTTAAATGCCGGGTGTTCTGTGATCAGGATATTCCGGATGGCCCAGTAATCCTTATCAGGCAGTTCTTCATAAGATTTATCCATATCAATACCATCTTCCTCGATTTTTTTCTCTGCCGATCTTAATTTAGAATCACCGATCGTTCTTAAAAGGATCGTCAGCGGAAATAAAAAGAAGATAAAATAAATGGGCTGGCCGCTTGATGAATATAGTTTCCAGGCAAACCATACCATCAGCCCGACGGAAAGAAAAACGAACCCTTTGCTTATCCAGCTTTCTTCGTCTAAGAAAACACGGTTAAGCAATTGTCCTCCATCCAATGGATAAACCGGGAACAGGTTAATAAGGTTTAATATAATAAGCCAAAAGGATATTGTATCAAAGGAAATACCGGCTACTTCAAGTTGCGGGTTACTCGTATAAAGCAAATGCATCATAATGCCAACAATAATACCCGGGAGCGGTCCTGCCAGTAAGATAATGGCGGATTCTTTTTGAGAGACCTCCCGTTTTGTCCCTGACACATAAGCTCCGAGCAGTGGTATGAAAAAAATGCCAAGATCCTTGTACCTGAAAAATTTCATAGCAAAGAAATGACCCAGTTCATGAAAGATCACGATGGCTGTGATCATCAGCAGCATATTGAATCTTTGAAAAATGTAATAACCAAGGACCAGGTAAAGTGCAAGACTGAAAAAAGAACGCAACCAGATATTAGCCGTTTGATCCGGCATTTCATATTTAGATGGGTAAACAAATGCTTCTTCAGCAGAAACAGGCGTCTCTTCATTATTCCCTTCCGGTAACGGCTCTTCAACATTTTCCATCGGGTAAAATTAGACAGAAATTGTTGTTGATTACAAAATTGATAGCTGATCTGTCAATCCCGGCAACAGCGCCGGGATTAACTAAAATAGGGTTGCAGTTTTTCCAGTAATTGTGCAGGCATGGTAGTTCGTTTCATGGTTTTGGCTTCCATAAAATATAAAATGATCTTCCCAACAGCCAGTAACTCTTTTTTTTCATTGAAGACTTCGTGGTGAAATTCTATTTTATGATGCACCGGCAATTCTTTTAACATGGTTTTAATAGTAAGCAGGTCGTCATACAGCGCCGGGCGGAAATACCTGCAATGCACATCAATAACAGGCATCACAATACCCATCTCTTCCATGCCTGCATAGGTGAATCCGAGTTGCCTGATCGATTCGGCCCTTGCCGATTCAAAGTAAAGGAAGAAATTACTGTGATATACTACGCCCATCTGGTCAGTTTCGGCATAGCGGACTCTCATTTGTGTTTCTGAAGAGAACATGAATTAACCTTTTATTAATGATTCTGGTTTATCCATTTTACTGTTCAAAAAATTTGAGATCTTTTTTGACAATAAAAGAACTAAAACGGCAAACAAAGTTTTAATTATTGGCGAAAGAAATGAAGCTGACATAATTGGGTCATAAAAATCATTCTCTGTATCACTATATGCCGGGTTAGTTTTAAGGGTTTCAATTAAAATTGAAACTGCTACCGGGATTTCGCCGATCAGCGTCACAAGGCAAAGAACAACGATAGTTACATGAAGTAGCTGTCTGCCCGAAAAATCTATTGGCAACGGGGATTCATCTTTTTCTTTACCCGCAAGCAGGCGTACAATCGCCTTTTTGTAAACAACCAATAAATAAATTGCAGAGAAGAATATTACAAAAGTGAAGAGAAGGCTAAGTATGTATGAGCTGCCACTCCCGGGCATTTTTAGTGAAATTTGAAAAAATAAACCTAATAGCAATTCCATAAAGGAGACAACAAGTTTATAAAATAATATCACTATAACTGCTGTAATACCCATTTCTATAAGTTGAACTCTTTTCATGGAAGGAAGATAGCAACTATTTTCGAATCATATTTTGGTGGATGTTCCCGGAATTGGGCCCCGGAATTATGCATTTACAACAACAAAATGTTAAAGCGTGCCAAACATTGCACTTATCCACACCTGTTTGGAATGATGTTTGGTCTAACCTGAAATAATTTTAATATTCGCAACGTTTAACCACCATCGGTTTAAAGGACAATTCACATGAAGAATCAAAGTTTGTTTGTCATCTCTCTATTTCTCGGCGTTTCCGTTTTTTCCCAGCAGACCGCATTTTTTTCTGACCCGGAAACAACATTCAAAGAAGCCAAAGAGTATTTCCTGAAAGAACAATACAGCCTTGCTTATCCCTTATTCAGGGACCTGCAGCATGATGTACGGGAAACCAACAAGGCCAATACGGCGATCACGGTCCAGGAAATAAATTATTATACCATCGTGTGCGCCTTAAAGCAAAATGAAAACGGTGCAGAAGCAGATGCCCAGCAATATATTGAATTGGAAAAAAATAATCCCCGGGTACAGATGATGAGCTTTCACCTGGGTGAATATTATTTCCGGAATGAAAGGTTTGGAGATGCTGTTCAGCAATACGATCAAACCAATATTGCCAACCTGAGCAACCGGGAAATTGCCGACATGAAGTTTCACCAGGGCTATTCTTATTTCAACCTCCAGAATTTTGCAAAGGCCCGGCCCTTGTTCAATAACATCCGCAATATAAAAGATGATCCCAATTATTTAGATGCTAATTATTATTATGGGTTCCTCGCTTTCCGGGACAAACAGTATAATGAAGCCCTGGAAAGTTTTAAGATCGTGGAAAATGAAAAGAATTACGAAACGGTGGTTCCTTACTACGTGGCGCAGATCTATTATATACAGGGGAAAAAAGAGGAAGCCATTACATACATACAAAATAAATTACAATCGGGCAGCAGCTCACAATATTATGACCTTGAATTAAAACAACTGATCGGGCATGCTTATTTTGAAAAAGGTGAATATGCAAAAGCATTGCCCTATTTAGAAGATTATGTCGGTCGTTCCAAAAAAGTGCGGCGTGAAGATCTGTATGAATTATCCTATTGTTATTACCAGGCCAATAGCCTTGCAAAAGCCATTGATGGGTTTAAACAACTCAGCGGCAAAGATGATTCGCTGAGCCAGCACGCCATGTACCTGCTGGGAGATGCTTACCTGAGAACGGGACAAAAATCAAATGCAAGAAATGCATTCCTGTTCTGTTCATCCAACAGCAGCAATGCGGAGCAGAAAGAGATCTCCACCTATCAATATGCCAAGCTTTCCTATGAATTAGGTTACCAGGATGAAGCACTGAACAGCCTGAGTTCTTTTATAGCTGATTACCCCGGCTCAAAGTTTAATGGCGAAGCCAAAGAGTTGATGGTGGATGTGCTTGCCAATACAAATAATTTTAAAGATGCGCAGGTAATGCTGGAAAGTCTTGCAAAACCATCTGAAAATGCGAAGAGACTTTATCCCAGGATCTTATTTGGCCGTGCCACTGAAATGATCAACGATGGAAAACTGGCAGATGCCGACGCGTTGCTGGATAAAGTGCTGGCAGATCCTTATAATGGTTCTGTTCGCCCGTTTGCTTATTTCTGGAAAGGTGAGATCGGCTATCGCAACAACCAATTGGATACCGCCATTAAATATTATCATGCTTATGTTGATGCCGGTGCACCCACAAGCGGTGAAGCCAACCCAACCAATGCAAAATATAATCTTGGCTATGCTTATCTGCGCAAAGAAAACTATCCCGTAGCGATAACTTTTTTTGAACCGCTTATGAAAGCGCCTGCATTAAATACAGATGCTTTTTCACAGGATACATATATCAGGACAGCCGATAATTATTTCATGCTTAAAGATTTTGCAAAAGCAAAAAGCATGTATGAAAATGTAATTAAGCTTTCATGGCCGGCTGAAGATTATGCTACTTTCCAGATCGCTATGCTCGCTGGTGTCAATAGCCCGAATGAGAAGGTCGCTTTGATGAATACAGCGATCAGGAAGTTTCCCAATTCTTCCCTCGTGCAGGCTGCCAATATGGAGATCGTCAATACCTATATGGGGAATGAAAAATTCCGGGAGGCCATACCTTATTTAAACACGATCATTAACGCCCCGGGTAATGAAAGCATGAAACCGCAGGCTTATCTAAAGTTGGGTACAGCTTATTATAATGTGGATGTTAATGCGGAAGCTTTGAAACACTTTAAAACATTGGTTGATAAATACCCTAATTCCCTCGAGGCAGAAGATGCCATTGACAATATAAAACTCATTTACCTGGAAGATGGCAATCCTGATGAATATGCGTCTTATATGCGTGAATTGGGACGTCCGCTCAGCGTTAACACAGAAGATTCGCTTTCCTATGGTGCTGCGGAAAAATTTTATGATGATCAGAATTTCAATGCTGCGCTGACAGCGTTCAATAATTATCTCCAGAAATTCCCTGAAGGAGCTTATGCCCTTGATGCCAATATCAACAAGGCAGATATTTATTATGCCCGGAAGGATTGGACCAATGCATTGGCCGGGTATGAATCAGTGGCCGCCAACGCTCCCAATAAATATGCAGAAAGAGCTGTGCTGACCGCTGCAAGGATCTATTTCTTTGAATTGAAAAATTATACAGGAG
>DATHDV010000193.1:0-2760 GCA_035318845.1 Chitinophagaceae bacterium | reverse complement strand
TGGCTGGGCGGAAGACTAACGGATAAAATAGGTTTTTACCCTATACAATTGATCACTCTTGCCGGCGGCGGGCTTTTGTTTTTTGCTTTAGGCCAAATGAAAACATACCCGCTGATCTGCACTTTTACTTTCCTGCTCAGTTTTGTGAATGAAGCTTTTCGTCCTGCCAATTCAACCGCTATCGCATTTTACAGCAAAGAAGAGAACCGTACCCGTTCCTATTCATTAAACAGGTTAGCTATTAACCTTGGCTGGGCTGTAGGTAGCGGCCTGGGCGGGATCCTGGCACATATAAATTATGAACTACTGTTTTGGGTGGATGGATGCACCAATTTAGTTGCCGCTCTTGTGATGTGGTTATTTCTAAAGCCTGTCCATTATAAACCGGCTGCAAAAAAAAACAAAGAAGAGATGGCGCCGCGATCGGCTTATAAAGACAAGACCTATATCTATTTTATCATTATCACCATGTTGTTTGCCAGTTGTTTTTTCCAGCTTTTTACCAACCTTCCTGTCTATTTTAAAAAAGAACTGCATTTCTCAGAACCTTTCATTGGTTTATTAATTGCAATGAATGGCATCATTATAGCATTAGTGGAAATGGTGTTGATCTATAAACTGGAGGGCCGGCGAAAAAGTATGGTATATATCACTCTTGGTGTTTTTATTGTCGGCATTTCTTTTCTAATGTTAAACTTACCCGGGTCATTTGTCGTCATTGCAAGCGGTATGATCATATTGGTAACCTGTGGTGAAATACTATCTATGCCATTCATGAACAGTTACTGGATAACAAGGACAGAAGCAGCCAACCGCGGGCAATATGCTGCCCTGTATTCGATGGCATGGTCTGCCGCTCAAACATTGGGACCTATGGGGGGCGCACAATTAGCTCAGTATTCCGGCTTTACGGTTTTATGGTGGGTAGTGGGCGGTCTTGCAGTAACAGCATCTTTTTTATTCCGGAAATTAAATTAGTGTAAAAACTAATTAGTAACTTTTGCATTAAAATCAACTGTATGAAAAAGATATTCTTTATTATTTGCCTGCTGGGGCTGCTTGCCCCAATTGTACAGGCCCAAGCTGACTACAAAGTTGTTTTTGATCTTACCAGCCGGGATACTCTCGATCATAAAGCGGTCCTTCGCTGGGCAGGTGAAGTGGCAAAAGCATCTGCCGATGCAAAGATAGAAGTAGTGATGTATGGCCAGGGAGTAAATATGATGGTCAGCGGTAAGTCGGTAGTGGAAGAGACAATAACAAAGTTGATGAACTACAAAAATGTTTCCTTTACGGTTTGTGCTGTCGCATTAAAAGCCCAGGGCATTGATAAGAACCAGTTAATTCCCGGCACTGTAATTGTCCCGGACGGCATCTACGAGATCATCAGTAAACAAAGAGAAGGCTGGGGATATATTAAAGCTGTTCATTAATAATCATACTTATTTATTCAATGCAATTTCACCCGTTGCGGTGGGGAATTATGTTTTCTTCTAATGTAAGCATCCCCTGCCCGGAAATCTTCGTCTGATCCGGGCTACCATATTAAAGGCTTCAAACCCTTATTTTTGTCCAAATTAATTTCATGCAAAGGCTATTTACGACAGTTCTGGTTTTGTTACTTACAATTTCAGTACAGGCACAGGGCATCCAGCGTCCCAAATTAGTGGTTGGTATCGTAGTTGACCAGATGCGCTGGGACTACCTGTACCGTTATTACGACAGGTATGATGCAAAAGGTGGCTTTAAAAGATTATTGAACCAGGGTTTCAGTTGCGAGAATACAATGATACCTTATACCCCAACAGTTACTGCCTGCGGACATAGTAGCATATATTCAGGATCTGTAGCGGCCATCAGTGGTATCACCGGGAATTTTTGGTGGGACAGGTATCAAATGAGATCCGTGTATTGCACCGAAGACAAAAGCGTCAATACCGTTGGCAGCACGACAGCACTGGGAAAGATGAGCCCGAAAAATATGCTTGTAACTACTATCTGTGATGAGTTGCGCCTTGCCACTAATTTCAAAAGTAAAGTTATTGGTATTTCATTGAAAGACCGGGGTGGCATTTTACCCGCTGGTCACAGCGCCAATGCTGCTTACTGGTATGATAATACGATCGGCAGTTGGATAAGTTCAACCTGGTATATGAATGAATTGCCGAAATGGGTTACCGACTTCAATGCACAAAAAACAGTTGACAAATATTACCAGGCCGGATGGAACTTGCTATATCCTGCAAATACTTATTTGCAAAGCACCGCTGATGAGAAATCGTTTGAAGCAAAACCATTCGGCACAAAATTTCCATATGAACTTAAACATTTTGTTGGAAAAGATTACTCAAAAATTGTCGCTACGCCGATGGGCAATACGTTTACTGCCGAGTTTGCCAAAGCAGCGATTACCGCTGAACAACTTGGGGCCGATGATATAACTGATTTCCTGGCCATCAGTTTTTCTTCACCGGATTATATCGGGCATACATTCGGTCCTAATTCAGTAGAAACAGAAGATGGTTTTCTGAGGTTGGATAAAGAGCTGGGAAGCCTGCTTGATTTTCTTGATAGCAAGGTGGGTAAAAATCAATACATGGTTTTTTTATCTGCCGATCATGGTGTGGCGCAGGTACCGGAGTACATGCAGGAAAATAAACTGCCGGCGGGCCGTGTGTTTATGAATACACTGATGAGCAAGCTGAATAAGACGCTGGGTGAAAAATACAGTATCAACAATATAATTGTAGCAGATGATAA
>DATHDV010000192.1:0-4744 GCA_035318845.1 Chitinophagaceae bacterium | reverse complement strand
CCTGTCACTCTTATGTACAGAGCGAGATCACCGGGCTGATCGAAGTGGCGGAAAAAATGGGTTTTAAAGTAAATACATTCACCCACATACTTGAAGGATATAAAGTAGCAGACAGGATGCTGAAGCATGGAGCCAACGCTTCTACGTTCTCCGACTGGTGGGCATACAAAGTGGAAGTGGAAGATGCGATCCCTTATAACGCTGCGATCATGGTACGTGTAGGTTTGAATGTTGCTATCAATTCAGACGATGCTGAAATGGCAAGACGCCTGAACCAGGAAGCAGCGAAGACGATCAAGTACGGAGGATTGAGCCAGGAAGAAGCATTGGATCTCGTCACGATCAATCCTGCTAAAATGCTGCATGTGGATGACAGGGTAGGAAGTTTGAAAGTAGGTAAAGATGCAGACGTTGTGGTATGGAGCGACAACCCGCTGAGCATTTATGCAAAATCATTATACACCATCGTGGATGGCACCGTTTATTTTGACCGGCAGAAAGATGAGCAACTGCAAAAAGATGTGGATGCCGAAAGAGCAAGACTCGTAAAAAAATTAAACGGGGAGAAAAGAAGCGGTACACCTACCATCCCGGCGCAACCGACTTACCAGATCATGCATACCTGCAGCGATCATGGACATAGTCACGGGTTGCTGGTGATCGATACAGATGAATAGTTGCTGGTTTCAGAGGTTCAATAGGTTTAAAAGGTTTAATAAGTTATGGCAAAGATTGAAAGGTTTGAAGATATAATTTCCTGGCAAGAGGCAAGAAAACTCAATAAAATCCTCGGCGATTTAATTGATGGTGGCCGTTTCAAACATAGCTACCGTTTAATTAACCAGGTCGAAGGTTCTGCAGGTTCTGTAATGGATAATATTGCAGAAGGATTCGAAAGAGGCGGTAATAAAGAATTTGTTCAGTTCCTGTATATTGCCAAAGGTTCATGTGGTGAGTTGAGGTCACAGTTATACAGGGCACTAGACAGAAATTATATTAACCAAAAGGAATTTGATAGTTTTTCAGTGCATGCAATGAAGATCAGCAGCCTTATTCAAAAACTAATAACCTATTTAGAAAACTCAGAAACAAAAGGAATTAAGTACAAAAACAAGCCCGGGAAAACTTCTTAAACCTTTTAAACTTCTTAAACTTTTTAAACAACCTAAACATGAAAAGTATTCTTAGCCTCATAGTTTTAATTGCAGTTGCTAATACAATGAATGCACAATCAAATGTTTTGCCTGCTGAAAAACAAAAAACACCCATTGTAATTACCAATGCAACGGTCCATAAAGGCAATGGAGAAGTTTTGGAAAATGCTTCCATTGTTATTGTAGATGGAAAAATTACAGCGGTTGGAAAAAATGTTTCAGTGCCGGCCGGCGCCGAGATGATTGATGCAAAAGGCAAGCAGGTTTATCCCGGTATCATTCTCCCGACCAGTTCTCTTGGACTGATCGAAATAAGTGCAGTAAAGGCAACAACTGATGCCAGGGAATTGGGTGATCTGAATCCCAATGTTCGTTCCATTGTTGCTTATAACACGGATTCAAAAGTTATTAATACACTTCGTTCGAATGGTATACTGGCCGCTAATATCGTTCCGCAGGGAAGTTTTTTGGCCGGTTCTTCATCGGTGGTGCAATTGGATGCATGGACATGGACGGATGCTGCATTGAAAGTTGATGCAGGCATGCACTTGTATATGCCTTCCATGTTGCCCCGTCCCAATTTTGGAAGATTTGGCGGCGGTGCACCCGGCGGTCCCAATGCCGGACAGCCGCAAACCGACCCGGTAAAAGAAGGACTGGATCAATTGGAAAAATTAAAAGCATTCTTCAGGGAAGCAAAAGCTTATAATGCCGTTGCCAAACATGATGAGACCAACCTGAAATATGAAGCGGTTAAAAATCTTTTTACCAAAACGCAAAAATTTTATGTGCATGGCAATACGGTGAAGCAAATGCTGGCAGCGCTCGATTTTGTAAAAGAATTTGGTTTTGATGTAGTGATCGTCGGCGGCAGTGAAAGCTGGCAGATAGCAGATCTGCTGAAGCAGCATAATGTATCGGTGATATTGCAGCAGATGCACAGTTTACCTACTTCTAATGATGATGATGTGGACCAGCCTTACAAAACGGCGGCGATGCTGCAAAAAGCAGGAGTGGTATTTGCCATTTCAGATGATGATGCGCAAACCCGTGGCCGCAACATAGCATTTAATGCAGGTACGGCTGTTACATATGGATTATCCAAGGAAGAAGCCCTTGCTGCTATTACGTTGAATGTGGCAAAGATCATGGGAGTATCTGATCAAACAGGAAGTATTGAAGTTGGCAAAGAAGCCAATATCATCATTAGTTCCGGTGATATCCTGGATATGAGTACCAACAATGTCACGGATGCATTTATACAGGGAAGAAAGGTCAACCTGGATGATAAACAAAAACAACTGAACAACAGGTACGAAGAAAAATATCAGTTGAAAGGGAAAGAGAAGAAACCATTCTAAAGAATAAGAAATAAGAAATTAGTAATAAGGAATAAAGAAGTCCAGCACTTTCTTATTCCTTATTTTTTATTCCTTATTCTGATGTTCATGATCTTCATCCATCTCTATAATTTCGCCGCAATGCGGACATTTGTGTGTCTTCTTTACCCGGTTAAGCCGGAACTCATCTATAAAACCTGCGGTGATGATACCTGCAGGTAAAGCAAAGAAAGCAACACCGGTCATCATGATTATGCTGGCAAGCCCCTTTCCAAGATTTGTAACAGGATACATATCTCCATAACCTGTTGTAGTAAGTGTTACAACCGACCACCAGATGGTTTTGGGTATGCTGGTAAAAAGACTTTCATCTGCACCCGGTGGCGGATGCGGGTGCTCTGCAAAATACATGATACAGGAGGAAATGATAATGAGAAAAAAAGTAAGGATAAAACTAAGGGCCAGTTCATTTTTTCTCTTTTTAAATATATTGTTGATCATGTGGGCCGGCTTCGTGTAGGCCGTGAGGCGGAACAACCTGAAAAACCGAAGCAGGCGAAGCATCCGCAACATCCTTAAGTCAAGGCCGATAAATGCATGCAGGTAAGAAGGAAGGATAGCTATCAGGTCAACAAGCGCACCGGGAGACATCATGTATTTCAGACGGCCCCAGAACTTCCCCTTATATTTTTCGTCATGATTACTGCTCCAGACCCGCATTACATATTCAACGGTGAAAATAGCCACGGAGATCCAATCGAAATAACGGAAAAAACGCATGGCATCAGCGTTCTTCTCGATGGAAGGCATCGTTTCCAGCATTACCGCCGCCACATTCAGAATAATGAGTACAACGATAAACATGTTGATGATCTTATCCCAACGTTTGTCACCAACAATTTCGGGGTGCAGCAGTCCGTGAATTTTTTGTTTGCTTTTGTGGTACATGTAGCGGGTAGTTTTGCTGTTCTAAGGTAAAGAATAACTGCATTAAATGTCTTTTTATTCAGCGGGGATATTTATGGAATACCGGGTGGCTAAAAGACTATTCTTATGATCGGGATAAAAAAAATCTCCCGTTGTCAGCGGGAGATTTTTTTTATAAGGAGCAGGCAATTTATTTCATTTGCATGGCCGCTGTTAATTGCTCGGAAAGTTTCATCATATAATTAGAGAATGCAGTCGCTTCAGCGGGGTTATTGGCTAATTTTTGAGAAACTGACATTGACCTTGAACTCCATTCAGACATTTTTTGTGCCATAGCTGAGATCTGTGTCATGTCTTTTGCTTTGTAGGCATTTACATAACCTGTGACAAATGCAGTGTAGTCATTTACATAGGCCTGTACTTCAGGATCAGTAAATGTGGGTACTTCACTTGTGGTAGTTGTTGTTGTGGTGGTAGTAGTGGTTGTGATGCTGTCTTTTACTTCAGCGGGCTTGTCAGCTTTTTTCTTATCACCGCAGGAAGCCATTACAGCAGCTACTGCCAGTACAAATAATACTTTTTTCATTTTTGTGGTTTTGGGGTTAAAAAAATTTGAACGCAAACGTAGAGATATTTTTTAAAAGAAAAGACATTTTTAGTCCCTGTTTTCACACAGGTTATCAAAAGCTGCCGGTTTATGCAGCATTTCGTTTATTATACCTGTATTTTTCCCGGAAATTCCCGAAGGGGATGATTTGGTACTGCAGGAGAGGGAAGAGAAAAGAGTTACTGAAAGGAGTTTTGCAGTTCCATTTTTTTAGAGATCTCCTGCCAGATGTCTTTTGCGATCAATTCTGCGGGGCGATTGCCGTCAGTAATGAATATAGCTTCTTCCGGTCTTAATTTATCAAAGGCTTCCATATACTTATCTCTCACCTGCTGTAAATTCTCCTTAGTTTCATAAAGCTCAGTAGAACTTCTTCCGCTATTGATCCTGGTAATGCTGATATCCGGGGAAACATCAATATAAATATTGAGATCAGGGCGAAGCAGATCTGCACTTAACGAATTAGCTTCGATCACCCAATCCAATGACATATGTGTGCCCTGGTAGGCATAGGATGAAAAATAATACCTGTCTGTGATGACCGTATAGCCTTCTTCTAATTTTTTCAGGATGCCATTTGTTTTATTCAGAAGATGATCTAACCGGTCGGCAACAAAAAGCCCGGCAATGACCCGGTGGTCCGCTTCCATCTTATGCTTAAAAATATCTTTGATGATCAAACCGATCCGGCTATCCGTTGGCTCAAAAGTGGAATA
>DATHDV010000191.1:0-7572 GCA_035318845.1 Chitinophagaceae bacterium | reverse complement strand
TATGGATCAGCAAATCATCAACCTGTACGACGAGTACACACACAAACCACTTAACAGAAATGAATTTCTCCGCCGCCTTGCCCTGCTGGCCGGTGGCACTGCAGCAGCCATGACCATTCTGCCATTGCTGGAAGTGAATTATGCAAACGCAGCCGTTACCAGCCAGGAAGATCTGTTTACAGAAAGGATCAGTTATCCCGGTATTAACGGAGATATGCAAGCCTATGTGGCAAGACCAAAAGAAGAAAAAAAATATGCTGCCGTGGTGGTGATCCATGAAAACCGTGGCCTCAATGCCCATATAGAAGATGTAACACGCCGTGCAGCCAAAGCCGGATACCTTGCCATTGCTCCCAATGCATTATCATCGCTTGGCGGCACGCCGGAGAATGAAGATGAGGCCAGGACAAAATTCCAGCAACTGAAAACGGAAGACAACCTGCAGAATTTTATTAAAGTGTTTGACTATTTATCGACAAGAAAAGATTGTAATGGAAAATTCGGTTGCGTGGGATTTTGCTGGGGCGGCGGCATGGCAAACAGCCTCGCTGTAAATGTTCCTTCCTTAAAAGCAGCCGTTCCTTTTTATGGACGTCAACCTTCGGCCGAAGAAGTTGCTAAAATAAAAGCGGCCCTTCAATTACATTATGGTGGCCTTGATGAAAGAGTAAATGCCGGCATACCTGCTTTTGAAGAAGCATTGAAGAAAAATAATATCGTTTACGAATTATACATCTATGAAGGGGCCAACCATGCTTTTCATAATGATACTGCACCGACAAGGTATAATGAAGCAGCCGCCAAACTGGCCTGGCAACGTACGATAGAATTTTTTGGCAAATACCTGAAGTAGTTTTTCTTTGCCCATGCCCCTGAAGGATTATTACAGCATCCTGGAAATTAAATCATCTGCCACACAGGCTGAGATCAAAAAAGCATTCCGGAAACTGGCGCATCAATTCCATCCTGATAAAAACAAGCATGACCCCTATTACACTGCACAATTTGCTGAAGTAAAAGAAGCATATGAAGTGCTTACCAATCCGGCCAAAAAAGAATATTACCTGCAGCAACGCTGGTATGATCAAAGCACCGGTAAAAGAAAAACACAGGACATCATCACTCCTGTCGCTTTGCTGAAGCAGGTGCTTGAACTGGAAAGATATGTTTCGAAACTGGATGTCTTCCGGATGGATAAGGAAGGACTGCACGATTATCTTTCAATCCTTCTTACAGATACAACCATTGAAAAGCTGAATTCATTTAATGATGAGGCTACCAATGAAGAGATCATTAAAATTTTACTGGCCTGCTTCCGGCCACTTCCTTTCGATCTTGTTCTTTCATTGCAGAAACAGCTTATTAAGATCAGGGTTAATCCTGGTTGCAGCAAAAAGATCAGTGATTGGATGGCCGGACGTGAAAAGATCCACACCAGAGAGAAATATAAAGTATGGATCATTTTACTGGTCGTAGCCGTACTATGCCTGCTTATTTTTTTCTTGCGGGGTAATAAATGATCAATTGCCTCCCTGGGATAGTTTATTCTCGATCTTATGCATAAAATTGGATACAGGACCTTCCATTTTATTTGTCCGGTCATCCAATGACTCATCTTTTAGCAGATCGCCGAGATTCAGGGCCGCCGGTAAATAAACAAGAATATGGTGCCGCTGATCATTCATGAATTGTTTTAATTTTTGCGGATCAGCACTCGCAACAGATTCTCTGACCAGTTTTATGGATTCATCTGCAATATTTTCGAGGTGACTTTCCGCCTGGTTAGCAGAAACGCCGGCATATTCTGCAACTTTTTCCACGAGCTGGTTTTCTTTCCCGTTAAACAAAGTATGTAATGAATCTTTATGTGTATCTGCTTTTAAAATTTTCAGACTTCCTTCGTCATTCCTGGAGAGTTTATACACAGCGGTAAGAACAGCCGGGATGGCAGCCTGCGCCAACTGTTCAATAGTTGATTCTGCATCCTTTCCCTTTATATCCTGTATATTGGGATCAACCTTTTTTAATGGCGGATATTCAAGGTTTTGCTGTATGCTCTCAATAAGATTTGTTGTCATAACTGTATTTTCTTTTAACAATTAAAAAATTGTGCCATAATCAGCGAACAGCCTGAAAATGGCTGAGCGCTTCTCTATCTTTGCGGCATGCATTATGTTTCAGTGGAAGGATTGACAAAGAGTTACGGCATTCAGCCATTGTTCCAAAATATTTCATTTAATATAGAAGAAGGTGACAAGATCGCCCTGGTGGCCCGAAATGGTACAGGAAAATCCACTTTATTAAAAATACTGGCGGGGAAAGAAACTCCTGATGAAGGAAAAGTATGGATCCATAAAGAAGTGGATGTGGTTTTGTTTGAACAGGATCCTTCTTTTATTGAAGAGAGATCAGTTGTGGAAAATATTTTTTTTCATGATCATCCTGTCATGAATGCCATTGCGGCCTACGAAGCCCTCAGCGAAGAAGCCGATCCGGACAAACTGAATGAAGCCATCGTTAAAATGGATGAACTGGGCGCCTGGGATTTTGATGCGAAAGTAAAACAAGTGCTGAGTAAATTAAATATTCATCATCTCACGCAGCCGGTCAGCAAGTTAAGCGGCGGTGAACGAAAAAGAGTGGCCCTCGCAAAAACGCTGATCGATATCGGCTTTGAACATAAACATGTTTTGCTCGTGATGGATGAACCCACCAACCACCTTGATGTGGAAATGGTGGAATGGCTGGAACATTATCTCGCCAAAGAAAATGTCACCCTGCTGCTGGTAACGCATGACCGTTATTTTTTGGATACAGTTTGTGAAGAAATATGGGAGATGGATGGCAGCAATTTATTTGTACATAAAGGCCATTATGAAAATTACCTGGAAAAAAAAGCAGCCAGGGTGGAAAACGAAGGAGCCACTATTGACAAAGCCAGGAACCTCTACCGCAGGGAACTGGAATGGATGAGAAAGCAACCTAAAGCAAGAACAACAAAAAGCAAGAGTCGCCAGGATAGTTTTTATGAAGTGGAGAAGATCGCCAAACAAAAAATTGCCAACGAGGAATTACAGTTGGATATGAAGATGAACCGCCTCGGCGGAAAAGTAATTGAACTGAAAAAAGTTTACAAAAGCTATGGCGATAAAGTGATCCTGAAAGGGTTTGACTACACGTTCAAAAAAGGAGAACGGATCGGCGTGGTTGGGAAAAATGGGGTTGGCAAATCCACTTTTACAAACATATTGCAGGGCATTGAAAAAGCCGACAGCGGAAAGATCAATATTGGCGATACGGTGATATTTGGTAATTATTCGCAGCAGGGACTCGAGGTAAAAGAAGATATGAGGGTGATCGAGTATGTAAAAACGATGGCAGAACATTTTCCTTTGGCCAGTGGTGGCTCTCTCAGCGCTGCACAATTTCTCCAGTTGTTTTTATTTGACCCCGATAAACAATATACTTTCCTGAACAGTTTAAGCGGTGGTGAAAAAAGAAGATTGCACCTGCTTGCTATTTTATTCCGCAACCCGAATTTTCTTATCCTCGATGAACCAACGAATGATCTTGATCTTCCTACACTGGGCGTTCTCGAAAACTTTTTAAGCGAGTTCGCCGGCTGCATTATCATTGTCTCTCACGACCGGTATTTTATGGACAGGCTGGTGAATCATTTATTTGTTTTTGAAGGCAATGGGGTGATAAGAGATTTCCCGGGAAATTATTCACAGTATCGTCAATCGGCAGTTAGCAGCCGGTCCCGAATGCTTTCGGGAGCAGTTGGCAGCCTGCAACCAGTTATGAATGATACTTTACCAAATGAAGCTTCAAAAACCAGCAACCAGAAACAAGCAACCAGAAAACAACCCTCCTTCAAAGAAAAAAGAGAATTTGAATTGCTTACAAAAGAAATAGCTGAGCTGGCAAAAGAAAAAGAGATCATTACCCAAAAGCTCAATAGCGGTACTGCTCCTTATGAAGGATTGCAACAGGCTTCGCAACGTATCGTTGAAGTGACCCGTTTGCTGGATGAGAAAGAACTTCGATGGCTGGAACTAAGTGAAGTGATCTGAATGTTCCTAAAAATAACTTGGCCGGATATTCCGAAATATATAGCTTTAGTTCTCATTCCGCCCCATCAAGACCTACCAGTTGATCCTCCCGTTATTTATTAATCAACCAAAATTGCAATTATGAAAAAAATTCTCATTCTCGCAGCAAGCTGCATGATCCTTTTCGCCTGCAGCGACAAGAAAGACGAAAACAAAAAAACAGATGAAACCAAAATGAGTTCAGGTGGAGACAAAACTCCGCCACAATCAGAGTTTGCCGATGCTAAATATGCTGATTGGGGCAAAAAAATGATCGCCCAGATGAGCAGCGGCGATATAGATGGCTGGATATCCAACTACGCTGATAACGCTGTTTATGCATGGTCAGCAGGTGATAGTCTTGCCGGTAAAGCAGCCATTGACAAATACTGGAGGGACAGGAGAATGAATGTGATCGATTCACTTACATTCAGCAACGACATTTGGTTACCCATCAAAATAAACACACCCCAGCGAGGTCCTGATGCACCGGGAGTATGGCTTTTGAGTTGGTACCAGGTGAATGTAAAGTATAAGAACGGCAAAAGACTGATGTTCTGGACACATACCGATCATCATTACGATTCTACCGGTAAAATTGACCGCAGCGTTCAGTACATTGACAGAGCCCCGATCAATGCAGCATTAGGGAAATAAAGAATAAAAAATAATATTTTAAAGCGGCATCAGAAATGATACCGCTTTTTCATGCTTATGAATTGCAGAAGCTACTCGATCAGGTCAGCATAAGCTCTTGCTGAATAATAAGTATATTTTTTTGAATCCTTTTTCGTGCCACTCAGCACCGAATGTATAAACCCGTTCAGTTCCACCTGCTGTGTGTGATAAATACCCCTGTTGAGATTTATTTTAAAAAAGAATTGGACCTGTTCATTGTTGCTTTTATAAATGATGAGGCTATCGGTAGTGCTCTTTGAAAAAGTAAAATCATTTTGAAGATGCTGCAACAGTAAATGGCTCCGGTACCAGGTGCCTCCCGTGGCAGAAACCAGGGACTTGCCGTTGTACAATGCTACACTGTCATTATAAGCAAATACATTTAACGATGCGCCTTTCACCTGCTGCAACCAATTTTTAAATTTGGGATAATAGCTGCTGTCATAACCGTAATCACTGTCAATAAAACTGATCCTTTTTATTATAGATGGAATTTGCTCCACTCCTGCCAGGTAACCAAAAATAAAACTGCCGCCGCCGCTGTGCCCGTTCAGGTAAATTGCTTTGTTCTTTCCTTTTACCGATCCTGCCAATGAATCAACGAGCTGTGGGATCTCTTTTTTAAAGTCAGGATGTTTTTGTTTCCAGGATGGCCAGCTTTTGTAATTATTTTCCAAATAGATCACAACAAAATTCTTTTTAGGCAATTGCTGCCGTATAAATCTTGTTTGCGCCCGGATATGCTGTATATCAAAATGCCAGTCATCGCCGGGCTGCATTTTCTTACCCATGGTTTGCTCCGTTGAATTTCCATTGGGCAGAGCAAAAAAGGCGATGATGGTTTTTTTATTCATTGAAAGATCAGCAGGTTTGTCAATAGTGACTTTCACGTCTCCATATAACCTGAAAGAATCAATAATACGTCCGGCCTGCTGGGCACTTGCGTTAAAAAAAGCAAAAGGTATTGTTATGATTATAACTGAGCGGATCAATTAGAGTAATTTTACACAAATTAATTTTTTTACCTGACAATGGTCTAAACGCCTGTTATTATCATTGCGGGAAACAAAAACTTTTTCATGCGGCAAGTATCTTTTTTTTTATTCTTTATTACGATCATCTCTCAAACTAATTTATCTGCACAAACAGCACAGGAGAGGGTCCAGCAACAACAGGCGGAAAAGATCCGAACAGAACAGGAGAATAGCCTCGCCCCCGACTATTCCAACCTGTATTTCTGGGCTGCGCATCCTGCCAAAAAAGATATGAGTGATTCCGTTCCTTCTTTTCTCAGAAAAGAAAGAAGAGATACACTGGCCGATGTTTTCTTCCTCCATCCTACTACGTTCACACAATATTCGGCGGACCTGCCCTGGAATGCGTTGCTTGATGATACGGTCCTGAATAATGCCACAGACAAACGAACCATTCTTTTTCAGTCTTCCGTTTTTAATAATTGCTGCCGCATATTTGCACCGCGGTATCGCCAGGCACACCTGAAAGTATATTTACTTCCGAATAGCGAACCATCTCAAAAAGCGTTTGACTTTGCTTACAATGATCTGAAGACAGCCTTTCAATATTACCTCGATCATTATAATAAGGGCCGACCCATCATCATTGCATCACATAGCCAGGGCGCCATGCATGCCATCAGGTTATTACAGGAATTTTTCGATGGCAAACCCCTGCAAAAACAATTGGTATGTGCCTACATCGTTGGCTGGCAGATCAAACCGGATGATTTTAAATATATTCCTGTTGGAACAACTCCGGATGCTACCGGCTGTTTTGTCGGTTGGCGCAGTTTCAAAAAAGGAGAAATAGATTTTTTTATTAAAAACGAAAAGGGCGGTTCTGTTTGTGTGAACCCGATCAGCTGGACAACATCAACGGATGAAACCAGTGCCGGACAACACAAAGGAGCGATATGGAAAAACATGAACAAATTGATACCGGGAGTTATTGCTGCTTCTATAGAACCGGAACATAAGGTATTATGGGTAGATGCACCGGAAAAAGAGCAGGAAAAGATCGGTGGCAAGGTGAAGAACTATCATATTGCAGACTATAATCTTTTCTGGCTTGATATAAGGGAGAATGCGATGCTGAGGGTAAAAGCCTTCCTGAAAAAATGATCCTTATCGTATTTTCCCTATACGCTATTGATGCAAAAATTAAAATTAAAATTATAGCCCATTCACTTGCAAATAAAAAGATATGGCTTTATTTTTGCGTGACTTCTCTTAATAATTCCCCTATCCTTTCTGAATATCCGTTTCCCCAGCTTCCTTGAAAACCTGGTACTAAATCTATTTGAAAACTAAAAATCAGGTTATGAAAAAAATTAGACTTAAACTTAGAAATGAAGGAGTGCAGGCCGGTCTGTTGATAACAGGCTTTATTGTAGCTTTTGCTCTTCTTTTTATTTTCTTTTACAACAATTAAAATTGATTGATCCTGTGAGCCTGAAAGCCGGGCAATAAATTTTATAATTTTTGCCTGGCTTTTTCCAGGACCTCATTCACATCGATCTTTTCCATGCAGTTAAAATGCCCTAAGGGGCATTTTTTATACCCGATCTTGGAACAGGGACGGCACCAGAGTTTATTGGTCTGCATGATCACATCCGATACCGGCGTATCACCATAATATGGCGTCATTCCAAAAGAAGGAACTGTATTTCCCCACAACGAAATGACCGGTCTTTTGAATGCAGCAGCAATATGCATCAGGCCTGTATCATTGCTGATCACAATTTTTGCTTTTCTTACCAGGTCAGCACTTTCGTTGATGCGAA
>DATHDV010000190.1:0-27915 GCA_035318845.1 Chitinophagaceae bacterium | reverse complement strand
AACAGATACTGGATGCTGAAAGAGCTTCTGGTAAGAAAGTGATCGTTGCCTTTAATTACCGTCACAGCCTTCATAATACACAATTAAAAGAAATACTGTCTTCAGAAAGAGCAGGTAAAATAACTTCTGTTGATTTTCACTGGTACCTGAATGTATATCACGGCGCTGATTATTTCAGGAGATGGCATAGCATCATGGCCAAAAGCGGTTCGTTATGGGTTCACAAAGCAACGCATCATTTTGACCTGTTGAACTGGTGGTTGAACAGTGAGCCCGTTGAGGTAACCGCTTATGGCAGTCTTGATCATTACGGAAAAAATAATTCTTTCCGCGGTGCAAAATGCCGTGGCTGTGAGTATAAAGACAGTTGTAAATTCTATTGGGATATCAATAAAGACAAACGCCTCGTTGATCTGTATGTAAAGAACGAACAGTATGACGGGTACCTGAGAGATGGTTGTGTGTGGAGGAACGAGATAGATATCTTTGATAAAATGAGTGCACAGATCATTTACGCCAACGGCGCTACCGCTAACTATTCATTGACCACTTATTCGCCTTACGAAGGCTGGCATATCGCTTTCAATGGAATGAAAGGCAGGGTAGAATCATGGGAAGACATTCCTTACCTGGAAAAGATGCCGGTGGACCAGGCCAATCATCATGTTGCGGAGATGAGTACCGATGATAAGGCAAAAGTGGATGAATACAGGCAGATCATGGTGATGGATAATTTTGCAAAGAATCATGAAATATTCAGCACACCCATGATCAAAGGTGGTCATGGCGGCGGTGATGTAACGATGCAGCGGAGAATTTTTGTTGACAAGAACGATAACCCGCATCATATCATGGCCGGTACAAGGGAAGGTGCTATGAGTATCCTGATCGGCATCGCAGCAAGAAAAAGTATTTTGGAAAAAAGAACGGTAAAGATAACTGAACTCACCGACCTGGTTCCGATGGCAAACAGGTTTTAGTAAAGTGAAACGTCAAACATGAGAAGTGAAACCAGTTTTTTTTGTGTTTGACCTTTGACTTTTCACGTTTCATTATTATAAAAAATAATTGTATGAAAAAAATAATCTCAGTCGTTTTTCTCTTGATGATCGGAATGCTAATGAATGCACAAAACAGAAATGAAAATAAAGTTGCTGCTGCTGTTGAACAATTGCGAAAAGCAATGATCGATGGTAACAAAGAAGAACTGGAGAATTTGGTTTCTGATCAATTAAGTTATGGTCACTCCGGCGGGCATATTGATGACAAAAAAGAATTTGTTGAGAAATTAACTACGGGCAAGTCGGATTTTGTGACCATGGACCTGACGGAACAAACGATCAGCATTAGCGGCAAAACAGCAATTGTACGTCATAAACTCAGTGCCACTACTAATGATGGAGGCAAACCCGGTGAAGTTCATTTACTGGTCATGCTTGTCTGGCAGCAAAAGGGAGGTAAATGGATATTATTGGCCCGACAGGCAGTAAAGATCACCTGAAAAATAGCCGGCAAAACCTTTCAGTTTTACGCAATCATTCCCGGTAACGATTGCGTAAATAAAGGAACACAATTCGTTGATTAGCAGCTAATATCTGGTTAGACTTGTAAGATGAAAGCCCATATTAAAGTGGTTAAAACTTGCCAATGAAACATATCATTATCATAGTTGCCTTAATGCTTCCCTTATCACTACTTTCTCAGCCCGGGAAGTTACCCGTTATCACATCGCCTAAATTCAAAAAAGATACATTGAACATTGTAAAATTTGGCGCTGTTCCGGATGGAAATACATTAAATACAAAAAGCATCAATGCTGCTATTGATGCATTAAACAAAAAAGGCGGAGGTGTCGTGTTGGTTCCGGCAGGCTTATGGTTAACAGGTCCGGTTGTTTTAAAAAGCAATATCAACTTATACCTCGCAACCGGTTCCACTTTATTATTTACAAAAGACTTTAATGAATACCCGTTGGTAAAAGCGAATTGGGAAGGTTTGCCGCAGATGAGGAACCAGTCACCCATTTCTGCAACAGGAGCTGTCAATATTGCCATAACAGGAAAAGGGATCATTGATGGCAATGGCGATGCATGGCGGATGGTGAAAAAAGATAAGCTGAATGAAACGCAATGGAAAAAGTTGGTTAGTTCCGGCGGTCTGTTGAGTGATGATAAAAAAACATGGTATCCCACGGAAAAAACATTGAAGGGTTCTCAACTACAAAACCCCGGCGCCATCAGCCCGGATAAAACGGATGAGTTTTATAAAAGCATCAAAGATTTCCTGAGGCCCAACCTTGTATTACTTACAAGTTGTAAAAATGTATTGCTGGAAGGAGTTACGTTTCAAAATTCGCCGGCATGGTGCCTGCACCCATTGATGTGTGAGAACCTGACCGTAAGAAATGTTTCTGTCAAAAATCCATGGTATGCGCAGAATGGCGATGGCATTGATGCAGAGAGTTGCAAAAATGTATTGATTGAGAATTCCGTCTTTGACGTTGGCGATGATGCCTTGTGTATGAAGAGCGGTCGTGATGCAGAAGGAAGAAAAAGAGGAATGCCGATAGAAAACGTGATCATCCGTGGCTGTACGGTATATGCGGCACATGGCGGTTTTGTGATCGGCAGCGAGATGAGTGGCGGTGCCCGGAATATTTATGTCAGCAACTGTACATTCATCGGAACAGATATCGGTCTTCGTTTTAAAACCACAAGAGGCCGTGGCGGTATTGTTGAAAATATTTTTGTTGATGGTATTACCATGAAAGATATTGTGGGAGAGGCAATCCTGTTTGATATGTATTATGCGGCACAGGATCCGGTTCCTCTTGCCGGTGAGAAAAGGGAATTACCAAAAGTTGAATTCAAACCGGTGGACGAAACAACGCCTCAGTTCCGGAATTTTTTCTTAAAAAATATTGTTTGTAATGGGGCAGAGAAAGCCATCTTCATCAGGGGTATTCCGGAAATGCATGTAAAAAATTTGGTAATGGAAAACATGGTGCTGCAGACCCGCAAGGGAATGGATATTCAGGAGGCAAGTGATATCAGTTTTATAAATATCAATATAATCAGTAAAGAATCGAATCCTGTGATTGATATTGTACAAAGCGATAATCTGCATTTTGATAAAATTATTTATAAGAAAGATGCTGAACTGATCTTCAGAGTTAGCGGAGATCGGGCCAATAATATCAGGATAAGACATTCAGGCACGACAGAACTTGTTGAAAAAATAAAACAAGAATTGGGTGCCAATCAAACGGTAGTAATAGAAAAAGAAACACCGTAAAACATTGTTCATGAAAAGAATTTTTGTATCAGCTTTTATTTTAATGACAATCATCGCTTCTGCGCAACAGAAGCCCTTGTCACAGCAAATAGCTGCTACTGTTATAAATACCTGGAAAGATTCTTTTGCGCTGGATGGCAAACCTGCTAAATGGACCTATGATATGGGTGTTATCCTGAAAGGATTTGAAGGTCTCTGGCTTAATACAGGGGATGCGAAATACTACAATTATATCCAGCAGCAAATGGATTTTTTTGTAAAAGATGATGGAACGATAAAAACATACAAGCAGGATGAATACAATATCGACAATGTAAATAACGGAAAGCTGCTCCTGTTGCTTTACCGGGTTACACTAAAAGATAAATACCTGAAAGCTGCTAAACTGCTGAGTGAGCAATTGCGTCAACATCCAAGAACGAATGAAGGTGGCTTCTGGCACAAAAAAGTTTATCCCTACCAAATGTGGCTGGACGGTTTGTACATGGGCGAACCATTTTATGCAGAGTATGCGATGCTCGCCCATGAGGACACGGCTTTCAATGATATCGCCAACCAGTTCATCTTTATGGAAAAACATGCAAGAGATCCGAAGAAGGGATTATTGTATCATGCATGGGATGAAAGTAAACAGATGAAATGGGCCGATCCTGTTACGGGTCATTCACCACTATTCTGGGCCCGGGCCATGGGATGGTATGGTACGGCATTGGTAGATGCACTGGATTATTTTCCGGAGGATCATCCCAAAAGAAAAGCATTGATCGATATTTTGAATCGTTTCGTCAATGCCATTGAGAAACAACAGGACAAAGAAACGGGGCTGTGGAAAGATGTGCTGGCTTACAATGGGCCGGGTAAAGAGAAAAATTATTTTGAAGCATCTGCATCCTCCCAGTTTGTATATGCTATAGCAAAAGGAGTAAGAAAAGGCTATTTGCCAGCAGCTAAAATTGTTATTGCGGAAAAAGGATATGCCGGTATTGTAAAGAAGTTTATAAAAGTTGAAAATGGTCAAACTAATTTATATGGTACCGTGAAGGTTTCCGGTTTGGGTGGCAATCCTTATCGCGATGGAAGTTTTAATTATTATATGAGCGAACCGGTGATCATGAATGACCCGAAAGGTATCGGCGCATTTTTGATGGCAAGCAATGAGATGGAAATGCAAAGAACATTGGCGGTTGGCAAAGGCAAAACGGTTGTGATGGATAATTATTTCAACCGGGAAACACATGATGATGCTTTTGGAAAGAGAGTGGTATTCCATTACAAATGGTGGGAAAGGGATAATGGCGGTTTTTCATTCATGGCACACATATTCAACAAGTATGGAGTAACAACAAAGTCGTTGGATGAAGGGCCGACGATGGCTAATCTTAAAAATGCTTCTATTTATTTCCTGATCGACCCGGATTGGCCGAAAGAAAATAAAACACCGAACTACATCGAACAAAAACATATTGATGCTTTATCTAATTATGTCAAAAATGGCGGCGTACTGGTATTGATGGCCAATGATAGTAATAACGTTGAGTTTACTCATTACAATGAATTGGCTGAAAAGTTTGGTATACATTTTAATGAAAACAGCAAAAATCGTGTGCAGGGAAACGATTTTGAGCAAGGCGCAATATATATCACAGAGGGAAGTGAAATTTTTAGAACCACAGCAAAAATTTACATTAAAGAATTATGTACGCTTTCAATTTGGCAACAAAAAGACAAATCTGTAAAAACATTCTGGCAAAGGGCATTAATGAATAAAGATGATAATATCATTATTGTTGCTAAATATGGAAAAGGTACCGTCTTTGCTGTCGGTGATCCCTGGTTTTACAATGAATACACTGACGGAAGAAAAATACCTGCTGAATATCAGAACTACCAGGCAGCCGTTGACCTGGTTCAGTGGTTGATCAAACAGTCGATTATTAAATGAAAAGAATAACCACGATAGTATTTTTATTGGTTTCATCGCAGTTGGCTGCACAGAAAAAAATTGTTGTCGATGCAGATGGCAAAGGAGATTTTAAGACCATACAAGCCGCTATTAATAGTTTGCCCGATTCATCTGCTGTACCAGGAACAATTTTCATAAAGAAAGGGGTATACGCTGAAAAACTTTTCATTGAAAAGAGCAATATCATTTTTGAAGGAGAGGACCGGGATAAAACGATCATCACGCAGGATATTGCCCGTGATGAATGGCGCTGCGATCATCCCGATGACTGGGGTGTGGCTACCATGAATGTAAATGGTAATGATATTACGTTGAAGAACCTGACCATTGCCAACGATTATGGTTTTCATGTAAAAGAAAGCAAGACCATTGATTGCGCCACGGATACGGTCACGCATAAAAAAACAATAACCAATGGCGGGCACCAGATGGCATTAAGGACAATGAAAGCAACAAGACTCAAAGCCATCCATTGTCATTTCCGGGCTTATGCAGGAGATACGGTAAGCCCATGGAATACCGTGAACGGGATGTTTTATTTCAAAGACTGTAAGATGGAAGGCGGTGTTGATTTTTATTGTCCCCGTGGATGGGCCTGGGCAGAGAATTGTGAATTCACCAGTAATACCGGGCCGGCTGCTATCTGGCATGATGGCTCGGGTAACCAGGATTCAAAAACAGTATTGGTGAATTGTATGTTCAAAGGCTATGATGGATTCATGCTGGGCCGTTATCACCGCGATGCACAATTCTATCTTATCAATTGTGCTTTTGCAAAAAATATGAAAGACACAGCCATTTACCGGGTGCCAACCAGCAATGTGATACAATGGGGACACCGGGTGTATTATTATAACTGTCACCGCGAAGGTGGAAATGATTTTAGCTGGTACAGCAATAATCTTCCTGCCGGACTGAAAGAAAGTGATATAACTCTTAACTGGGTTTTCGGTAAGAACTGGAGCCCGTTGAAAGAATGAGTGAGACGTGAAACGTCAGACGCTTTATGAACGAATTTCATTTTTGACGTCTCACGTTTCACTTGTTGAGCAGGGAACCGAACGATGAAGAGTGCGACGCAACAGACGATGCCCCCGAAATTATCGGGGCAGGCTATGAAAAATTGAAGCCGGGTAAATAAAAAATTAATTATGCAATTATCTAAACACACACTTGGGCAAATTGTTGCAAAACCGGATTTGGATATTCCGGGTGAAAAAATATTTGAGTTGCCGGAAAAAGTATTGCAATTCGGGACTGGCGTTTTATTAAGAGCCCTGCCTGATTATTTTATTGACAAGGCCAATAAAAAAGGGACCTTCAACGGGAGGGTAGTGGTTGTAAAATCAACAGACAGTGACAGTAGCTCATTTGACAAACAAGATGGTCTGTATACGATCGGTGTTCGTGGAGTAGAAAACGGGAAAACGGTAGAAGAGAATATCATCAATGCATCCATCAGCCGGGTGCTGGGTGCCAAAACAGAATGGAAAAGGATTTTGGAATGCGCCCATAACCCGGAAATGAAAATTATTATTTCCAATACAACAGAAGTTGGGATTCAATTGGTGCAGGACGATATTAACAGTGAACCACCCGTTTCTTTTCCGGGTAAATTACTGGCTTTCCTGTATGAACGGTTTAAAGCATTCAACGGAAGCAAAGGAAGCGGAATGGTGATCGTTCCCACGGAATTAATTACGGACAATGGTTCCAAATTGGAGAGTATCGTATTGGAACTGGCTCACCGTAATAGTTTGGATTATAAATTCCTTGAATGGCTGGAAAATAATAATGTCTTCTGTAATTCTTTGGTTGACCGTATTGTTCCCGGCAAGCCCGATGCAGAAATTGTTAAGAAGATCGAAGATTCATTGGGCTATAAAGATGACCTGCTGACCATGAGTGAAGTATTCCGGCTCTGGGCTATTGAAGCTGATGAAAAAGTGAAAGAAGTATTATCTTTTTGCAAGGCGGATGAAGGGGTTGTGATCACACCGGATATCACTTTGTTCAAAGAATTAAAACTTCGGTTGCTGAACGGGACACATAGTTTTAATTGCGGTTTGGCATTTTTGGCGGGGTTTAATATCACCCGGGAAGCCATAACAGATAAAGTATTTTCTGTATTTGCAAAAAACCTGATGCATACCGAAATTTCAAAAGCGATACCTTGCGAGATCGAAGCAAAAGTGAAGGAAGATTTTGCCAACCGGGTGTTTGAACGGTTTTGCAATCCATTTATTGATCATCAATGGCTCAGCATCACGGTTCAATACACTTCTAAAATGAAGATGAGGAATATTCCTTTATTGCTCCGTCATTATGAACTGAATGATACTCCGCCTGTACATATGGCAACCGGCTTTGCCGGCTTTCTCTTATTCATGAAAGCAACGAAGAAGGAAGGAAATAAATATTTTGGTGAAAGGAACGGAACGCTTTATGAAATACAGGACGATTCAGCCGGGTATTTTTATGATGCATGGAGTAATAATACCCCTGATAAACCCGATAGCTATCGGGTGGTTGAAAAAATAATACAGGATGAGGAACTCTGGAATGCCGATCTCAGCAAATTGCCGGGTTTCCTGCAAACTGTCCAGGAACAATTACAGGACCTGATGACAAATGGTGTATTGCAAACTATCTCGCAACTGGGAATAAAAAAAGTAATAGTTTAAATGAAGCAAAGGGTTTTAAGAGTTCACAAAGATGATAACGTGATCGTTGCATTGATCAACCTGGCAAAAGGAGAGACCATTTCTTTTGAAGGGAAAGATCATGTGTTGCAAAACGATATATCGGCCAAACATAAATTCTTTATGAAGGACATGAAAGCCGGTGATGAAGTGATCATGTATGGGGTGCTGGTGGGAAAAGCACAAATGAATATTGCGAAGGGTAGTCGAATGACCACGGAAAATACCAAACATGCCGCAGAACCTTATTCATATCGTAATGTAAAATTTAAATGGCATGCCCCTGATCTTTCTAAATTCAAAGGAAGAACATTCAATGGATATCACAGAGCTGATGGGAGAGTGGGTACGGCCAACTATTGGCTTTTTATTCCTACTGTTTTTTGTGAGAACAGGAATTTAGATGTCATCCGTGAAGCCATGCATAATGAACTGGGCTATGCAGTAACAGATAAATACAAACAATATACTCATCAGCTGGTAAATGCATATAAGAACGGAGGCGCATTGGATACCGTGGATCTAATTCCTTCCATGAACGGGCATAGTCGTCCGTTTAAGAATGTGGATGGAATAAAATTTTTGAATCACCAGGGCGGATGCGGGGGAATAAGACAGGATGCTGCAATACTGAGTAAGTTATTAGTTGCATATGCCGACCATCCGAATGTGGGTGGTGTCACCGTATTAAGTTTGGGTTGCCAGAATTTACAGGTGGAGGATTTTAAGGACGACCTGAAAAAACATAATCCCGGCTTCGACAAACCACTTTATATTTTTGAACAGCAGCAATCACAAAGTGAAGAACAATTAATTGCTGATGCGATAAGAAAAACATTTGAAGGATTGATTGAAATAAATAAGCTGGAAAGAAAACCTGCTTCCCTTGATAAACTATGTATTGGTGTAAAATGCGGTGGCAGCGATGGTTTCAGCGGTATCTCTGCTAACCCTTCTGTTGGATATTGCTCAGACCTGGTTGTGGCATTAGGTGGTAAAGTATTGCTGGCAGAATTCCCCGAATTGTGCGGGGTTGAACAGGAACTGATCGATCGTTCAGTCAGTGAACCAGTAGCCCAAAAATTCATTCACCTGATGAGAAGCTTTGAAGATACCGTTATTAAAGCCGGTTCAAGCTTTTCCATGAACCCGTCGCCGGGAAATATTAAAGACGGTTTGATTACCGATGCCATGAAGAGTGCAGGTGCAGCAAAGAAAGGTGGCACTTCCCCGGTTGTTGATGTGTTGGATTATACAGAGCCGGCAACGAAACCGGGATTAAGCCTGGTTTGTACCCCGGGCAACGATGTAGAAGCGACAACGGGTAAAGCTGCGAGCGGGGCCACGCTTATTTTATTTACTACCGGTTTGGGTACGCCAACGGGTAATCCTGTATGCCCCACCATTAAAGTGTCAACGAATTCTTCCCTGACAAAAAGAATGAATGATATTATTGATATTATTGCGGCCCGGTGATCGAAGGAGAAAAAACAATTGAACAGATGGGAGAAGAGATACTGGAATATTGTATTAAAGCAGCCAGCGGTGACATAATTCCAAAAGCAGTGCAATTGAACCAGGATGATTTTATTCCGTGGAAGAGAGGAGTTAGTTTATAAACTCGGATGGGTAAATGGTCAAATAGGTCAAATAAGTCAAATGAGCCACTAAGAGAACGACGAAGTTGACCGATTTGACATATATGACTATTTGACTGTTGAATAGCGAACCGAACCCTGAAGTGTGCGACGCAACGAAGTTGATAGTAGCACTGTAGCCGGGCCAATAAATAATTTAAAAGCGATCGTATGAAAAAATTTATTGATGAAAATTTTTTGTTGTCGAATGCAACAGCACAACGTCTTTATCATGAGTATGCCAAAGACATGCCCATCATCGATTATCACAACCACCTGCCGCCAAATGAAGTGGCTGAAGACAAAAATTTTGAAAACATCACAAAAGTGTGGCTGAATGGCGATCATTACAAATGGCGGGCCATGCGCACCAATGGAGTAGAAGAGGATTATATCACCGGCGACAAAAGCGATTGGGAAAAATTCAAAGCATGGTCCACTACGGTTCCTTATACATTGCGCAACCCTTTATATCATTGGACACACCTGGAGTTGCAACGCTATTTTGATATCCACGATATTTTAAATGCAGACAGCGCTAAAAAGATCTATGATGAAACATCTGCCAAACTGCAAACAAAAGAATACAGTGTAAGAGGTTTGCTGGAAAAGATGAATGTGAAATTGATCTGTACCACAGATGACCCGGTTGATAATTTGCAATATCACCAGCAAATAAAAAAGGATAACTGGTCCGTAAAAGTATTACCGGCTTTTCGCCCGGATAAGGCGATGAACGTGGATGATGAGAATACATTCAATGATTATCTTACTTCGCTGGAAAAAGCTGCTGATATTTCCATCAGCACCTATAATGATTATCTCGCTGCGTTAAAGAAACGCCATGATTATTTTGTTGCCAACAATTGCAGCGTCAGTGATCATGGGCTGGAAGAGATATATGCTGAAGATTATACAACAACTGAGATCGCAGGCACTTTTGCCAAGATACGTTCCGGCGGGGCTTTGACCTTAGCAGAAAACAGGAAATTCAAATCGGCCATGCTGGTTACGTTTGCCGAATGGGATTGGGAAAAAGGATTTGTGCAGCAATACCATCTTGGGGCGTTAAGAAATAATAACAGCCGGATGCTGAAACAACTTGGGCCTGATACGGGCTGGGATAGCATCGGGGATTTTTCGCAGGCAAAAGCATTGGCAAAATTCCTTGACCGGTTGGACAAGAGTAATAAACTCGCCAAAACAATTATTTATAATCTCAACCCTGCGGATAATGAATTATTTGCCACGATGATCGGCAATTTCAATGACGGATCAGCAGCCGGGAAGATACAGTGGGGTTCATCCTGGTGGTTCCTTGATCAGAAAGATGGCATGACGAAGCAGATAAATGCGCTAAGCAATATGGGATTGCTCAGCCGTTTTATCGGTATGCTGACCGACAGCCGCAGTTTCCTTTCCTTTCCCCGTCATGAATATTTCAGGCGATTACTTTGTAATATATTCGGTGAAGAAGTGGAAAAAGGTGAATTGCCCAACGATATTGAATGGATCGGGCAAGTGATCCGGGATATTTGTTTTAATAATGCAAAAAATTATTTCAACTGGCAGCGTATTGAAGTACAGGCTGAAGCACCAGTGAAAGAATAAAATTCCGTTTGCAGGGATTCATGCTAAATAAAAAAACCTCAGCATTTCTGCTGAGGCTCGTGCCCGAGATCGGAATCGAACCGATACATTCTTGCGAACGCTAGATTTTGAGTCTAGTGCGTCTACCAATTCCGCCACCCGGGCAATTATTTCAATAAAGTTTTTAAAAACTCTTTTCCAACTCCACTTTTCAAATACATCTCTCTTTTTCTCGCTGCCACCCTAGTTTCAAATTCCTCAAACAATATCAAAACAAATGGTCTGTATGCCTTTGTTGTCTTGTTTTCTCCATTATTATGTTGCTTTAGTCTTCGCTCTAGGTTATTTGACATCCCAACATAAATGTAATTTCTTGAAATACTTTTTATAACATAAACAAAATACATAAAAGAACTTAATAATAATCGAACCGATACATTCTTGCGAACGCTAGACCTGCCTGCCGGCAGGCAGGTTTTGAGTCTAGTGCGTCTACCAATTCCGCCACCCGGGCTTTTTTAGTCAAATGGGTCATATAAGTCAAATCGGTCAACTTCGTCGTTTCCTTAGTGTCTTATTTGACCCATATGACTTATATGACCTATTTGACTTATTGACCTCGAATTGGGCTGCAATATTAAGCCATTCCGTTTAATTGTTTCCGGATGCGATCTAAATATTTTTTCTTGTAATAATATCCCTTCACTTGCAGCAATTCTTTTTCGGAAGTAACGCCTTCCTGATAATGCTCCACAATTTCTTTAACAGGTTCATAGATTTCTGCTTGTAGTTCTGTGATACGTAATTCGATATTTGGGAGCAGGCTTTTGTTTTCTCCCGGTTCCATTAATTCTTCATTTATTTCCAGCACTTCCATTAAAAAATCAGGAGGAAGTTCATATTTCTCTTCTTCTTCCAGCAACCCCTTTAGTTGTAAAACATACTTAATGGTTTCATCAGGATTTTGAAAGGTCTTAAAGGCTTTGTTCAGCATGGCTGAACTTTCCAAAGCCAGTGTTTGTTCTTCTCCTGGTGCATTCACAAAAAAATCCGGGTGATATTTCCTGCTCAACTCAAAATATTTCCGTGGCAACGAAGCCTTGTCAACATTTAACTGTACCGGTATTTCAAACAATTCAAAATAATTCATAGCCGTTTAAATATCATCTCCTGTTTTTCTGGTAAATAATCCTAAGTTTAGGCTACAAATCTACGAATTAAGTATGGAGGCAATCAGAAACTTCCCGGATTCGGAACCTGTGGCCAACCTCCAAATTGGGAAAAGAATGGCCGCACGCCGAATCATTCGTTACAGCATTGCAGCAGCTGCTGCTGTAGTATTGATCGTTGCTGTTATAATGGCTTATAATTTCTATAACCTGTCTTCTAATAAAGTTTTTTTGTCCAATTATCATTCTTATGAATTAAATACTGCAGGAGATGGTGACAGCACGCAGGTTTCACCCATAGAAAAAGCATACCGGGAAAAAGATTTTAAGAAAGCAGTTGGCCTGATCTCACAGCAACGTTCACTTTCGGTAAAAGAAAGGTTCCTCGCAGGGATGGCTTATATGGAACTGGGCAATAATGCAAAAGCCATTGAAGAATTAAAAAAAGTGATCGCAGGGAACAAAGACGCTAAAAACAGTTTATTCAGAGACCAGGCTGAATACTACCTCGCCCTTACCTATATACGTGACAAGGATTACGATTTTGCGCTTGATATGCTAAGAAGTATAAAAGAAAACCCCGGGCACTTGTATAATAAAAAAGTGACAGGCAAACTTATCCGCCATGTAAAGTTGCTGAAATGGCGTTAGTGATCAGAAGATCAAAATCAGTTTCCCAAAATTGTTTTTAAAATCTATTTTGCGGCTTGATTGGAAGATAAAACAAGGCTTTATGATCAAAATAGGACTGGTACGGGAAGGAAAAATTCCGGCTGATAACAGGGTGGCCCTGACACCGGCCCAATGCAAATGGATCCAAAAAAATGCAGCGGAGGTAAAGATCATTGTTCAATCTTCTCCTCATCGTTGTTTTTCGGATAAGGAATATTTGTCTGCCGGCGCCGAGGTAAAAGATGACCTGGGCGATTGTGATATTTTATTGGGGATAAAAGAAGTACCCGTTGACCAATTGATACCCGGCAAAACCTACCTGTTTTTTTCTCACACCAAAAAGAAGCAACCGAAAAACCAGCAACTATTCAGGGCCATTCTTGATAAAAAGATCACGCTGATCGATTATGAATGCCTGGAGCATGAGGACGGGCAACGAATCATCGGGTTTGGTTTTTTTGCCGGTGTCGTTGGTGCTCATAATGGCATGATGGCCTATGGTAACCGTACCGGACTATTTGCATTAGAGAGAGTTTACAAGCAGCGCAGTTTCAGGGAATTGATACATACATATTTTGGGCTGAAACTCCCGAATGTAAAGATCGCCGTCACGGGTTCCGGAAGAGTGGCGCATGGCATTCTTGAAGTCATGAACCTGATGGGTATTCACGAGGTAGAACCTGATGAATACCTGGAACGAAGGTTTTCTTACCCGGTATATACACAACTAAAAGGAGCCGAATTATATGAACATAAAAATTCCGGCAAATATAACCGGGAAGAATTCCATACTCACCCGGAATTATACCGCTGCAAATTCTTGCCTTATGCTGCACAAACAGATATTTTAATGAATGGTGTGTACTGGGAAAAAAATATTCCACGCTTGTTTGAAAAAGAAGATGTGCAGGCGGAGAATTTTATCATTCAAACCATCGCAGATGTTACGGATGATGCCAATGGCTCTGTGCCAATTAATATGGGCGACCAGGACATCGAAAATCCTTTTTATGGGATCAATAAAAATACGCTGGAGAAAACGGCTCCCTATTTACCCAATACGATTGATATAATGTCGGTGAGTAACCTGCCCAACGAATTGCCAAGAGATGCCAGCCGCTATTTCGGTGAACAACTGATCAAACATGTACTGGAAGACCTGGTCGGTAAAAGTTCGGATATTATTGAAAGGGCTACCATGGTGAAGAACGGGAAGCTGACAAAACCATTTGAATATTTGCAGGATTATGCCAATGGATAGCAATAACCAATACAAATAAAAAAGCAGGACCGGGTGATCCTGCTTTAGTTAAATCATAGGTTAGTTATTGAGGAGTAAGTATAATATCACCCAACTGGGTCACAACCCCGGCTTCAACTACTATTCCCCGTCTCTCATAGTAACTATATTCACTGTTCGGGGGTGCTCCCGCAGGAATATAAATAACAACCATCCGGTAAGTGGCCGGCATAAGATTAGGGATCGTGAAATTCCCATTCATGTCCGGCGAACCGTTCGTTGCAAAATTTTCTTCATCATTATAAACTTTAAGAGCCGCATAAGTTGGTACCGGGGTGAGTCTTCCTGAGATCCCTCCATAATTGTAAACAGGAATTGTTTTTGTCCCACCGGTCGTTTCACCTGAATTAGGTGCGCTAAGATTTTCTTTTGAACAGCTGAGAAGGATCGCTGAAGCAATGAAAATTATGAAAAGGCGCGGTATGAATATCTTTTTCATAACAATGGTTTTAAAATTAAGAGTTTGATCTTTCCACACTAAATCTATTCTTAATGATCATTGATCTGTTTGATCAACTTTATCATCATTAAGTACTCATTCTCTCTTGTAATCTGCAAGTCACATGCCAAACCATATATAAAAAATAATATTGGAGTTGAGGAATTGAGTCAGAGATATTTATAAATGCAGATAATAATTTTTTAGCAGGCTTACAAATGCAGGGTTGTATTGATTTTGGGTGCCTGCCGGAGAAATATCCATTATTGAAATCTCATCAATTAATATTTCTGCGTTTTTCTGTGTATATAATTTCCCTTCCAGCATGATCCGGAAAAAATCATGTTTGGTTGATTGCCGGACAAAGACCAGCTGCCGGATAGCCAGTTCACTTTCGGTAAGCAGTTTTTTTATTTCTTCATTTCTTTTATAAGGCAGGAGCAGGTAGAATGTCCCTCCTGGCTCCAGGTTTTCCCTGATGATCGATAACAGTTCAGGCAGGAGCAGGCCTTCATCATGATGAGCAATATTCTTTTTTATATCATCTCCTTTCAATTCCTTTTCATAGAAAGGAGGATTGCTGATAATAATATCATATTGGCTGGGAAATATAAATTTTCTTGCATCAGCATGAAAAATTTTTATACTCCCTGACCATGACGAAGCAGCAATATTCTCCGTGGCTTGTTCAAAACTATCCTGGTCTATTTCCAGAGCATCAATAGCCAATTCATTTTTCTGTGCTATCATCAGTGACAACAGACCTGTGCCTGTACCTATGTCAAGTACAGTTTTGGTTTTTGAGAACTGGCTCCCGGCTCCCGCATCGCCGTCGGCAAGCCTATGGCGGCCGATGGACTCCCGACTCCTGACTCGTTCTGCCACCCATGCTCCAAATAAACTAGCATCCGTTGTCACCTTCATAGCGCAACGATCCTGCCGGATGATGAATTGTTTGAATTGGAAATAAGAATTTGACATCCTGGTTGCTGGTTATTGGTTGCTTGTTACCGGTAAAATTAACCAGAAACCAGTGACGAGCAACCAGCAACCGTTCACCATGCAGCTCTCGCAGATGCAGTAACAGACAGGTCCGCAAATTGCCCCGCTAAAAATTTATAATAACCGGTGATAGCGATCATGGCTGCGTTATCCGTGCAATATTCAAATACGGGAATAAAAGTATTCCATTGGTATTTCTTTCCCATTTCTTCAAAAGCTTTTCTTAACCCGCTATTGGCCGATACACCTCCGGCAAGACAGATATCAGTTATGCCGGTTTGAATGGAAGCTTTTTTTAATTTATTCAAAAGAATAGTAACGATCCGCTGTTGAATGGAAGCACAGATATCGGCCAGGTTATTCTTAATGAATTCGTTTTTCTCATCTTCATTGGCCATAAACTCCGTTTTATACAAATTGCTCATACCGGCATTCCGTAAAAAATAAAGGATAGAAGTTTTCAGACCGCTGAAACTGAAATTAAGTCCTTCAATTTTTGGCTCAGGGAATTTAAACCGGTCCGCATCACCCTGTTGGGCATATTTATCGATCAATGGTCCGCCGGGGTAGGGCAGGCCCAATAACTTGGCTGATTTATCAAATGCTTCACCGGCTGCATCATCGATCGTTTCGCCGATCACTTTCATTTCTGTTGGGGATTCGCACAAAACAATTTGTGTGTGACCGCCACTTACTGTCAGGCATAAAAAAGGAAAACCTGGTTTTGGATCGTCGATAAGATTTGCCACTACATGTGCCTGCATATGATGCACGGCGATCAGGGGTTTATTCAATGACAAAGCCAGTGACTTGGCAAACTGGCTGCCAACCAGTAAAGAACCGATCAACCCGGGTGATTGAGTAAATGCAACGGCATTGATCGTTGCCAGTTGTACGTTGGCCGACTTTAATGCAGCATCCACTACAGGCACGATATTTTGCATATGTGCTCTTGAAGCTAACTCTGGCACCACGCCACCGTATTGTTCATGAACCTTTTGTTCTGCGATGATGTTGGAAAGAATTTTTCCATCAATGCAAATCGATGCCGATGTTTCATCACAAGATGATTCTATTGCTAAAATTGAAATACTCACTGAGTAGTTTTAAACTTTCGAAATTACTTGAACATTGATTATTGGTTGTTGAATATTGAATATTTATTTAGATCGTATCGCCTCCACCGGATCCATCCTCGCAGCCTGCCAGGCCGGGATGAACCCCGCAAGAACACCAACAATAATGCAGATAATAATGGCGAGTGCCATATTACCGGTGGAAATAAATACAGGGAACTTCATCAATACAGTAAGAGGAATTGAAAGCAGGAATACGAGGGTTAGTCCAATTAACCCGCCAATGATACAGAGAAAAGCTGACTCCAGTAAAAATTCTGCCAGTATCACCCGGTTCTTGGCGCCGACAGCTTTTTTCAAACCAATTTGTCCCGTTCGTTCCCGCACAGATACGAACATGATATTGGCAACGCCAAACATACCCACGATCAGCGACAAACCTGTAATGGCCCAGCCTCCTATATTCAGGCTGACAAATGCCTGGCTGATGGCGGCACTGAAATCATTAACATCATTCAGCGAAAAATCATCATCTTTTTTCGGGCTCAGTTTATGAATAGCTCTCATCGTACCTGTAAGATCATCTTTCAATGCTTTGCTTGATAAATTATCCAGCCCCTGGATCATGATCAGGGGATTGGATCTTTTTTCATCGATGATCGTACGGGCATATTTATAAGGGAGCACTACATTCTCATCAAAGTTCCATCCGCCGATCATTGATTTACCCTGTTTTTTTATAATGCCGATCACCTGGAATTTTTTGCCTCTTGCGGAAACAAGTTTTCCTACAGCCCGTTCAGAAGCGCCAAATAATTTTTCTGCCACGGTTACACCGATCACCATCACATTGCTGCCCTGGTTAAATTCTGCATCAGATATATAACGGCCGGTCTGTATCTCAATCGGCTGAATGCTGTTGAATTGTTCCGAGATGCCATACAACTGCACACCGGATAAACGGTTGTCTTCAAATTCAAGATCGTCCTGCACATCAATTTTAAAAGAAACATATTTTGCCGACGGCGTCCGCACCATGATCTGTTTCATCTCATCATATTTTGGCACAGGGCGGTTTATATATTTCCACCAGGGATAATTGGGGCCGCCACCGGCAGTGTAATCCCATTTGTCAAGATAGATCGTGTTGGTGCCAAGGGCTTTCACTTCATTCTGGATATTACGTTCCAGGCTGTTCACTATCGTCAATACACCAATGATGCAGAAGATGCCGATCATGATGCCAAACAGTGAAAGAAAAGTGCGGAGTTTATTTTTCCATAGTTCCTGCAAAGCCATTTTAAAACTGCTGGTAACGATTTCTATGGAACGGCGGATCATGATGCAAAATTACCGGAAGACAGGGGAGTGGGGAATAAATTATTTTGGGCCCGGCTGTAGTGCTACTATCATCGCTTGTTGCGTCGCACACTTCATCGTTCGGTAATTCTATTGAGCATTTGCGAATTGTCCTTCATGTCCCAGCGGGACACCTGCCTGCCGGTAGGCAGGTTTCATGGGTAGAATGTTGAATTGAAAATGTATTTACGTTCCAGCGGAACGCTTCGTGCAAATCAACCCGCATCAAAACACGAGGCGTTCCGCTGGAACGCTGCGAAATGACCGACTGTTCGTTTCTACCCTCGATGTGTTCCGCTGGAACACGGTCTAATGTCATGATGCGGGGCATTTTATTTTGCGGCCACGAACCAGGGCGAAGAATAAATTATTTTGGGCCCGGCTGTAGTGCTACTATCAGCTTCGTTGCGTCGCACTCTTGTACGTTCTGTTCTTTACTCAGCTTTTTATTAAATGTTGATTTGAAATACTCAATGAAACTGAAATTGGAATTATTTAATAATTCCATATTTTATTTTTTGTTCGGTTGATAACGGTTCAATCATATCGCTTTTAAGAAAATCATTTAACGGCATTGGAACATCCCACAATCGGGCGGTATTATCCCTTGAACCCGTAAGTATTGTTTTCCCATCGGGGGAAAAGGTGACTGAAGATATTGGACCAGCATGTCCCTTAAATTCCATTATCATATTTCCATCCAGACTCCATAATCGGGCGGTTTTATAATAAGAGCCCGTAAGTATTGTTTTTCCATCGGGAGAAAAGACTGAATATATTTCATCGGAATACTCCTCAAATCCCATTATCATATTTCCATCCAACCCCCACAACCGGACGGTTCCATCTTCAGAGCTACTAAGTATTTTTTTCCCATTTGGGGAAAAGCTGACTGAAGATATTGGACCAGCATGTCCCTTAAATTCCATTATCATATTTCCATCCAGCCCCCACAACCGGGCGGTTCCATCTTCAGAGCCCGTAAGAATTGTTTTTTCATCTGGAGAAAAGGCGACTGAATGTATTTCATCAGCATGCCCCTTAAATTCCTTTATCATATTTCCATCCAGCCCCCACAACCGGGCAGTTTTATCTTCAGAGCCCGTAAGTATTGTTTTTCCAGTTGGGGAAAAGGCGACTGAATATATTTCATCAGCATGCCCTTTAAATTCCATTATCATATTTCTATCCAGCGCCCACAATCGGGCGGTTTTATCTTCAGAGCCCGTAAGAATTGTTTTTCCATCGGGAGAAAAGGCGACTGAATGTATCCAACTAGTATACTCTTTAAATACCTCTGTCATATTTCCATCCAGCCCCCACAATCGGGCGGTTCCATCTTGAGAGACCGTAAGTATTATTTTTCCAGTTGGGGAAAAGGCGACTGAAGATATTCCACCAGCATGCCCCTTAAATTCATTTACCATATTTCCATCCAGTCCCCACAATCGGGCGGTTCTATCATCAGAGCCCGTAAGTATTGTTTTTCCAGTTGGAGAAAAGGCGACTGAAAATATTCCGCCAGCATGCCCCTTAAATTCCTTTATTATATTTCCATCCAGCCCCCACAACCGGACGGTTCCATCATAAGAGCCTGTAAGTATTATTTTTTCCGTTGGGGAAAAGGCGACTGAAGATATTTCATAATGTCTCTTAAATTCCTTTATCATATTTCCATCCAGCCCCCACAACCGGACGGTTTTATCCCTGGAACCTGTAAGTATTGTTTTTCCATCGGAGGAAAAGGCGACTGAATATATTGGACCAGCATGCCCCTTAAATTCCTTTATCATTTTTTCATCCAGCGCCCACAATCGGGCGGTTCCATCATTAGAGCCCGTAAGTATTGTTTTTCCATCGGGAGAAAAAGCGACTGAATATATTTCATGATCATGCCCCTTAAATTCCTTTATCATATTTCCGGCCAGCCCCCACAACCGGGCCGTGCTATCACTAGATCCAGTAAGTATTGTTTTTCCATCAGGGGAAAAGGCGACTGAATTGATACCAGCAGAACCCCTTCCTACAATTTTATAAAAAGAATTTTCAATGTGAATTTTTATTTCTTCTTTTTCAATTACGATGTCTTTATGTCTTAGCATTGCCTGTTCATATAATCTTAAAGCAAGCGTTGGGTCAGATCCTAATACGCTTTTTGCTTCGGAACGTAAGTAATTGGCCTGGGCAATGTCACGTTCCTTTATTGCTGTCTTTTTTTGCATTGTTGCCTCGTTGGCTTTTTTATTGGCAAGCCATGCGGCACCTGCCGCAGCTATAAACAGGAAAACAAGTATTGCTATAGCCGCATTTCTTATCCTTATCATTTTCCTGTGCACTGTTACTTCTTCACTGGCGAGTTCCCTGGGCTCTTTACCGTGTATGGGTGCAACAAGTTTTAATATTTCTTTTTTGAACAATGGGTTTTGCAGGGAAAGGTCTTCATGTGTCTTTAGATGCCGGAGGTCAACATAAAATGGTTCTTCTGTAAATTTATTTTTAAGTCCTGTGGGTAAAGAATTCATATCGGTGTTAAAAAAAACCTTGTTTTGATCATCCCATGAAATTTCGCCATCAGTCAAAACGATCAGCAGTTTGTCAATTGATTTATGCTCTAACCAGTATTCAATTTCTTTTTGCACCCATTTTGATGAAGCTGAAACAGGAGATGCCATGTAAATCATAAATTCAGACTGTTCCAATGCCTTCTGAATATTTGTCCATAGATGCGGGTTGGCGGTAAGACTTGCCTCATCTCTGAAAACATTCAGGTTCCTTTTTTTAAACCAGGGCTTGGCAAACTTTTCCAGGGCTGATTGTACAGCCGGGGCCAGTTTACCATCTGCAGCATGTGAATAGGAAATAAATGCGTTGTACATTCAAGAATTCAGATTAGATAGTTGGTTTAATAAACAAGTTAAGAGTTTTTTATTTAACCCCAGTTTCCTAATACATCCATTCACTAAAGTAAAATCCAAAACAAAAAAAACCGACTCCATTGAATCGGTCTTTAGTTTCTTTTTTCAAAACTGTTTATTTCTTCATCCAGGTCTCAACAATATATTTCCCGATCTCGTTACCCATGTGTAGCGCTGTTTCATTATCAGTACGAAAATGAATGCCTGCATCGAACCGTGACTCTGCACAATCCTTACGCCGGTGTTGGTGTTCGATAGTCAGGCTTTTCAATCACAGAACTCCAACACCAACAACTTGAATATAGGGAAATCTTATTTTGACCGAAACCCCGTAGGGGTGTAATTATTATAGAATGTTACAGGAAGAATTGATCTGAACCCCGAAGGGGTGACATTGCAGATATTATATCACCCTTCGGGGTTTGTCTTCAAAAATTTATTATCATTTCTATATTAATATCAGCCCTTCGGGCTTTTGTTGAAGAGATTTACAGATCACTGGTTGGTGGAGGAAGACACCAAGTACTGCGTGTTATTTTATCGAACACCTGCCTAGGCGGAAATGTCATTCAACTTTTAACTGCTTTACAAAAGCTTCATCCTGCAGCAATTTATCGATTGCATCTTCCAGTTCATTAATAAGCTTATCTGTATTTTCAAAAAGATTTGGGAAGTGTTCTAATTTTTTTAAATGCTCCAAAAAATCATATCGACTATCTGCATCAGCTTTACTCAGATTTTTAGGTAAATCTTTATCTTTTTGAAAGATACATATTCTTGGCATTGCTCCTTTATCAAACAAGGATTTAGCTTTTTCAAATTCCTCTGAAGAGTATTTGCCAACCTTAGAATAAAACAGCATTGCAAATAAATTACACTGTTCGATTTCGAGATTATAGTTATCCTGGGAACGAAGTGATTTACCGATATGCTTACCATCTTCCCAAATCAATAGATCAACTAAAAAGCCCTGTTTTCTCAAAGTATCGTTTTTCCTGCTTATTGCTATTTCAATCTTCCCCCTTTCATTTTCTAATTCATTTGAAGAGGCAAGAAACAGGTTAAGTATACGAATTTCAGAAGAGCTTTCTCCAGGCACATTTTCTTTTAGCTGAAGGGCATGTCCTTCCTTAAATTTCTCAAAGACAAAAGTGTTTTCCAGTAGTTCCAATATATTCACTTGTTTTAAAGATTTATCGCAATCCACATCATATCGTTTATTTTCTAAACGGAAATTAAGGTTGGCAAAGTCAAAATAATGCTGCTCGTTTTTTCCCGTTCTGCAACCTTCACATATACAAGGCACTTTTTCCTTGTATTTAATTCCCTTGTATGCCGCGTGTAACTCTCTGAAAGTTTTCAGTATTACCGTCATCATCCCCTTCCGGTTATTTCCCTGTGTCCGGATGCGAAAAGCATCCCGGCCCTGTAATTTGGTTTTAGAAACTTCAGCAAGCGCTTCGCCATCCCATTTAAGTATAACCCCGTATCGCCAAACAAGGGTTCTGCCCTCTGCAATATCAGCGTTACGGGTAACGATGAATTGGGTTAATAGTGCTTTGGGCAAAAATTCATATTCAATATACAATTCCAATGAATCCAGATCTGACAATAAAAAACCCTCTGGGCTCGCAGGTGGCAAAAGAGGAGGGGTTACAAATTCTTCCTTACCGGGTAACTGATAGGCCAGCTTAAACTGTTTCATCAATTCTAATAGCTGGGGACGCATGTCTACATATTCACCACTATTCCATATTCTTTCTATATCGGAGCGATCGAAAAACCCATATTTTTGTTCTGCCACTATCTTGTCATCTAATATCTTATAGACTGCATCGGTTGCCCATTCATTTTTTAGAATAATAAACTGTTTTAACAATTCACTCTTTTGGTAATGCAGGCAATCTCCTACTTTATGCAGAACAGAACTAAGGATCAGGGCGCTTTCCCTTTCCGGGAGATCATTGTCTTTACATATTTTAAAGTATTCCTTTAACGTTATATATTGCTCATTTCTTCGTTCATTTAAAACTCTCCGGATAGCTGCCCAATTGGAAGGAAAGGCATATTTGGTATGGGTAAGAGTCTGGGCAAGCAATCGAATATATTCTTCAGCAGCAGAGAAGTTTTCTTTTGTCCCTAAATTAACGGTGAACACTTCCTTTAATAATTCCGGAAATTGTTTTTTCCAATAATTGCTGTCAAAACTGCCCATACCGATACCTGCTTTGAATTCATTCAGCACCAAAACCAGCGGACTGCCCTCCCCAAAAAGTGCAGCAGTCTGAAACCAATCATCATAATCAGTGGTCATATTGCCAGCTTCTGCTACCATAACATACAGACTGCTTTCGGTATAAAACAGTTGATGCAATGTTTTGTATTTATCCTGTCCGGCAAAGTCCCATATATTTATTTTGAAATCCCTGCCATTAGCCAATTTGAAACTATACTCTCCAATTACAATATCAACTCCTTGTGTGCGATCAGCTTCTTGGGGCATATTTTTGCCCAGTAACCTATTAGCGAGTGATGTTTTTCCTGAACGACCATCACCAAGCAGTATCAATTTGACTTCATTTAATAACTCATCACCAGTTTTTTTACGCTGATCAAAATACTCCTGTATTGCTTTATTACCCTTTTCAATTACTTCAGGTGGTGGGCTTGTAAAAGGATTGCTCGAAACAAAAATTCCTGTTTTTTCAAAACCTTTTTCCCAGTAAATTGGCTGACCCCATCCTAATAGATATTCTGGGATTTGTGTGAGTTTGTTTTCAAACAAAGTAAGTGTAGTTAGTTGTGTGAGCTCTTCTAAGTCTTTTATTTCTGTTAGTTGGTTGTTGTACAAAGAAAGATATGTTAGCTTAGTGAGTTTTTTTAAGCTTTTTATATCTGTAAGTTGGTTGCCACACAAAGTAAGGCTATGTAGTTGAGTAAGCTGTTCCAAACCTTTTATTTCTGTGAGTTGATTATAGGCCAAATTAAGGGTGGTTAGTTTTGTGAGTTGTTTTAACCCTTTTATTTCGGTAAATAGGTTTCCACCTATATAAAGGCTAGATAATTGAGTCAGTTGTTCTAAACCTTTTATTTCTAAAATTTTGTTATCATTTAAATTAAGAATGGTTAATTTAGTGAGCTGTTCCAAGCCTTTTATTTCTATAATTTGGTTATTGTTCAACTCAAGATTAGAAAGTTGAGTGAGCTGTTTTAGACCTTTTATTTCAGTAAGATGGTTTTGTTCGAGATTAAGAGAATTTAGTTGAGTAAGTTTTTCTAAGCCTTTTATTTCTGTGAGTTGGTTTCTTGACAAATTAAGCTGAATTAGTTGAGTAAGTTTTTCTAAGCCTTTTATTTCAGTTAGTTGGTTCCCTGACAAATTAAGGTCAGTTAATTGTTTGAGCTTAGAAATCTCTGAAGGGATTTCAGTTAATTCCAAATTAGATAAAACAAGTTCAGTAGCATTACTTTTTTGGGCTTTCCGTATTTTATCTAATGCTACTTTTAATGACATAAGTGAATTATATTTTTGATAAATTTTAAGTTTGTTCAGGTGTCCTCTATCACGTCCCCAGAGTTGTCGCTAACACTTATGCCGTTGTTGCTGTTTTCTTCTCACCAACTGCTCGAATTAAAGATACTCCAAAAAGCAGAAAAAAATCCATAATGCCCATCCGTGTTACTACGGTATAAGAGTGCGACGCAAGGGACGATGATAGTAGCACTGTCGCCGGGCCAATAATATTCTTTTCATATTCTAAAACAAAAAAGACCGACTCAATTGAGCCGGCCTTAGTTTCTTTTTTTCAAAACTGTTTAATTCTTCATCCAGGCTTTGATAATATATTTCCCAAGTTCATCACCCATCTTCAATGCGACATCATTATCAGTACGAAAATGAATGCCTGCATCGAACCTTGACTCTGCACAATCTTTGGCCAGTTGTTGAAACTGTTTTGCATCTGCAGGAAAAAAATATTCCATGATAGCAGCTGAAGTTCCGGCACCCGCTGCATGACCAGATGGATAACCGGGGAAAGGTGGCGTTTGTATCAGCGGCTTATAAGTACTGTCGTATTGGTTTGGTCTTATTCCCCAATAAGTATATTTCGCATCAAAGACTGCAATGGCCATATCATGATAACCTGCACTCAATACGCTGTAGATCCTTGCAACCCCCGGCGCATCATCCGACATGCGGTACTCAAACATTTTCTGACTTGCCAGGTCATTCCATAATTCAGGGCCTGTGTTTGCCCAGAAATAGGCGAGGGAACGGGATTTAAAATTTTGCTTGAAGCTTTTTAATTCCTTCATATCATTTTCAAAATCCGGCGGAGCCGGCGGCCTGAACTGATCTGCTGAACTCAGGACCATTGGTGTAAATAAAGGAAGCGTTATACCCATCGGGAATGCGCCGGTCCATTTTTTTGGATCCTTGTTCATTTTCCCATCCCAAACTATCGCTGATCCATCGTTCTTTGCTTTCACGATGATCTCCTTAGCTACCTGTTCACCGATCTTCCAACCGGCGTCCACATCACTTGGAAATTGCACACCGGCATCGATACGTGATTGCGAAGCGGCATGTGCCATCTGCATAATTGAATCTGCTTTTTCAGGGAAAAAATATGCAAGCACATATGCCGCTGCTGCGGCCGTTGCGGAATGTTCACATGGATAAGAATATGTAAGCGGAGCATTGATGATTGGTTTTACCGATGGATCTGAATCGTGTGGACGGGCTCTTTTATATTTGATCTTTTCTTTCCAGGCCAAGATCGTCGCATCATAAATAGCCATATTCATCCAGGCCGGCGGCATGCGAAGTAATACTTCCTGTTTCTGGGAAACCAACCCTAATACAATTTGATTCCAGCGATAGGAAGGAGCTCCTGCATCCCAATATCTTATTTGTTCCGTTTTTTTGTTATCAAGCTTCGCTATTCCTTGTTTGATAGTTTGCAACTCGGCTTTTGATTGAGCAGCAGTGGGAGGGGCCGCAATGGTTATTTGCCCGGGGTTATCCAGCAACTTTGTTTTCCAGCCGGCTGCTTCATAGTTAGCTGCCGGGCCTTTTGAATTCGTTTGAGCTGTTGCGATGATGCTGGCAAGCATGATCGAAACCGAAAGAATAATTTGTTTCATAATAATAGATTTGATTTTTGTTTTTTAAAATGGGTTCCTGGTGTTTAGCATAAACATTTAACCATTCCATGTGCAAGAGTATCTGATTAAAGAGTGCAGGGAAAGCCGTTGTCGACAAACAGCAGGTTATTGCATATGAACAACGTTGTGGTGAATAGTGAATGGTGAATCGTGAATAGGTTGACCCCGCTGAATGTAATTTCCCGATGACATTTGTAAAGCTAGACGCCACGCATCAACCATTCACTATTGACCATTCACTATTCACCATTCACCTCTCCCCATTGACCATTTCCCGTCGTTGGTTTACCACAAAGTCAATTCTATTAACAATAGGGAAAGATTTGCCGATATTTACTTCCTAATCTACAGGATGAAAATATCAATCGATAAAAAGCTGGGCCGGGTTTATTTATGGATGGGACTTGCGTATTCAACCCTCTGGATGTTGAGTAACCATTCAAATTTCTCCGGCACATTTTGGCAGGGGATCGGGAATAACGTTTGGAGGATAGTCTATGTCATTGTTCTCAACTATATTTTTTTAGAGGTTACCGTTCCTTTTGTAATACGAAAAAAGAGATATATCATTTATAATATTCTCCTCGGTATCCTGGCTTTATGGGTGCATTGCATTTTCTGGTCTTATGGCTTATATGCCTGGAGACTTCTCGGGATAGAGATGCATATTTATTCCGGTACAGTAGCATACAAAACATTAAATAATGGTCTCACCGCGCAAATGGCATATAGCGCAGGTTCTGTTTTCTTTTTCGGGATCATCAGGCATATTTATAATTATGTCAAGTTAAAACAGGCAGAGCAATTGTTGCGTATTGAAAAACAGTCAGCTGAGTTGAACTATCTCAAATCGCAAACCAACCCGCATTTTTTATTCAATACCTTAAATAATATTTATTCATTGGCAAAAGATAAATCCGACCTTGCCCCTGAATCTATCCTGCGCCTGTCGAAGATCCTGCGTTTTATGTTGTATGAGACCGGCGGAGCGTATATAGCCGTAGAACAGGAACTGAAGATCATCAGTGATTATATCGACCTTGAAAAACTGCGTTATGATGATTCTTTACATATCTATTTTAACCATGACGTTGAAGATATGAAGCAAGCCTTACCTCCGCTATTGCTGATCCCATTGGTTGAAAATGCTTTCAAACATGGCGCTTCTGAAACAAGAAGTAAACCTTTTGTCGACATTCATCTTTCAATTAATAAGCGGGAATTAAAATTTATTGTAAAAAACTCTGCTGAATCATCTTCGGGAGCAGGGAGCGTAAAAGAAAATATCGGTCTTTCGAACCTGCGGCGTCAACTCGAACTACTCTATAAAGATTACGATCTGTCTGTTCAGCATAGCGGATCTGTTTTTACTGCTGTTTTAAAAATCAATCTTTCCAGCCATGTCTAAGATTAAATGCATCATAGTAGAAGACGAACCATTAGCCGTTAAAGTTTTATCAGATTATATTTTACAGGTACCGTTCCTTGAATTGCAGGCAACATTTAAAGATGCGATCCTGGCCACTGACTGGCTTCGGGATAATCAGCCCGATCTTATTTTTTTAGATATTCACCTGCCCAAATTAAAAGGGATGGCTTTTTTAAAAACACTTACACATCCGCCTGCG
>DATHDV010000189.1:0-14835 GCA_035318845.1 Chitinophagaceae bacterium | reverse complement strand
TCTTCATTCTATAATCAAAGAACAAAAATTTACTGATGTGGTTATTGCCGGTGGTGATGGCACGGTCAGCCAGGTGGTAGGTAGCCTGTTGGATTGCGATGTAAACTTTGGCATTATCCCATGTGGTTCGGGAAATGGTTTAGCCACCGCAGCTAAAATTTCCAAAAACCATACCCGGGCGCTGGAAATTATTTTCAATGGCAAAGCATCAGCCATTGATGGGTTTTATGCCAATGATCGTTTTGCCTGTATGCTCTGCGGGTTGGGTTTTGATGCCCGGGTGGCACACGATTTTGCTGACCAGCCAAAAAGAGGATTGGCCACTTATGCAAGGCTTGCTATAAAAAACTTTTTTTCGATGAAGCCACACCGGTTTCAATTGCAGTTGCAACACAAAAACATTGATGCAGATGCATACTTTATAAGTATTGCCAACGGCAACCAGTTTGGCAACAATTTTACCATAGCGCCCAAAGCAAGTTTGACGGACGGGCTGCTGGATATTGTTATCGTAACGAGTAAAAATAAAATCAATTTTGTTTGGCAAACGCTAAAACAATTGGCTGGCTGGAACAAATTACAGGCGGTAACACTAATAAAAGAAAATAAAGGATTGATCTATTTCCAAACAGACCAACTCAATATCATTAACTCCTCCAATGCTCCATTGCATATAGATGGCGACCCGGCGGAAACAATAGCAGAATTAAAAATAGCGGTCAAGAAAAAATGTTTCCGCCTCCTGCAGCCTGTATGACCGGCAGTAATTAATTTTTTTACCAGGTTAAGGGCCTGACAGGATTTGCCGAAACCGGAATTTTCCTGTCAAACAAAGTCAGCACCCTCTGAAAACTTTTCTGGTTGTTGGCTGAATGGATGGAATACGTGATATCTTTTTCTTCACGCCGGGTAAGATGAAAATTAAGTGCGGCCTTATTCTGTTCATTAGTGGCAGCATATTGAAAAGTGATCTTATAAATGGGACTACTGCTGCGGGAAGCATAATAATCCAGCAAATCACTTTGAGAATATTCCATCATCTTAAACCAGTTATGCTGCAACAGTAAAAAAGGTTTGGTAACATGATCGCTCAGATCATCTGAAACATAAGGAAGTTCCCAGCCCCCGGTTCCCCTGTCCCTGATCTGCAGTATCAGCACGCCGCTGGTGTTTTCTTTTATCCAGTCATCAAAGGATGATAAAAAACGCAGCGTGGTTTCCTGTCCGAAATTATCCCGCAGTCCCGCATCCATTACATCTATCACCGGGTTGGATGGCAACCACACATTCGGTAATACGATCGGGAAGGTCGCATTCATCCGGAGTGCAGAAAGAATACGAATATTATATGGATCCTGTTTTGCAAAAAAAGAAACGAAGTCCACTGCATCGGGGTCAATGGAAGGAATATTAGAACTATCCTGTCTTCCCTGCATCATAAACCGGACAGGCTGCGTGCTGATGATCATTTTACGGCTGTCCCTTGATACCACTGAATTAAAAAACATCAATGGGATGTTAGCAGCTTTTTCGTCCGCAACATAATCTTTCAGTTGTTTGTTTAAAAACCCTCTTGTATTCGTTCCAAGTTTTTGTTCAAAGGCATAGCCCCTGTCTTTTACATAAGTGTATGGACCTACATGAAACTTTTGCGCTGGGGAGATCAGGTCTCTTGCAAAAAAAGAAGTGAACAAAGGATTCAGCAGGTCGCCGGCAATATCATCGACATATTTATTATCCTGCAGGCGTATATTCTTTCCTTCCTGTTTTTGTTTGTATAATTCCCTGAAATAGGCAGCGCCGATCATACCTCCTGAGGCACCATTGATCAAAAATGTTTTTTTCAGAATGCCCCCCTTTGTCAGGCTGTCTAATTGTTGCAATATGCTGAAGGTAAATGTAGCGCTGCGGTGTCCTCCCCCGCTTGTATTGATCAATACAAGCAATGGCTTTTCTCTATCTTGTCTTTTCTTCCAGCTGTTTAATATGCTGATCATATTTTGCCGGTCGGCTTCCACATTCTCTTTGCTGCACAACGCCAGTAATCCTTCTCTTGTATAATCCGGCCTTTCGTTTTTGTTCCAGTAGTTCAATCCATAGGCTTTATTGCGGGGATCGATCCAGTCGAGTTTATAAAATACATTCAGAAGCAGGATCAGGCCGATCATGTACGGGACACTCCAGCTCTGCAGGAAATAAGTTATGGCACCGGCCACACCAATAAGAAGAGAAAAGAAAATAGTAATAGCGGCGCCGGCCGGTAACTGGAAAAAAGTATTGTCAAGAAGAAACCCGATCATTAACAGGAACAGGAAAGCAACAAATACAGAAATAATAGCCGCAAAATGATGTCGTTTGAAAATAGATTCTATGAACGAGCTGGTATAATGTGATACATCCCTGGCCGGTCTTATTTTCAACGGGGACTCAAAATACCATTTCACTTTGATGAGGGGCAGATCGTGGTATATCTCTTTTATGGTGCCAAGATGTGTAATGTATGATTTGGGATCGCTGATAGCCGGCATCATACGGCGAAGTATGGAACGGTCGGCCCGGAAAAAATAAATAAATGATACGGCCATGATAAAGATCAGGCCGAACAAAAAACCGCCAAACAAAAAAAAGATCTCGCTGGTTGGAATAAGTTCTTTGTAATGATCGTATTGGTAAGCCTTATAAAAATAAAACAGTAAAAAGATTCCCGGAATAACAGAGTTGTTGATGCAATATTTTAAAAAGGGATTCGTAGTTGCTGATAAAAAACGAAAATGCCTGCTAAACAGGATGAACGTGGAAATATTCCAGCTCATAATGAACATGCCGATAGATACACCTACAAAAGCAGAGCTTAATAAATTGACATTCCCTAAATATTCCGGGGCAAGAAATAAAGAATCAGCTCCAAATGTTTTCATGAAAGTTCCGTTCACCGTGCTGAACAGGATAAACCAGAACAGCAGCAGCACCTGGTATTTCCTGAAATGCAGGAACACTAATTGTATGGGGAAGGAAAAATAAAATCCTTTCAGCCAGGTTTTCATCCGCCGGGGAAGTGGTTTTATTAAAAGTAGTGATAAATGGCTGCCCAATCAAATGAAGATATCCTATGAAACGTTGATCGCTTTGCCGCGAACAACATAAAGCATCCAAACCAATGAAAGTAACAGCAACATAGCAACAAACTGGTGGGCCACAGCTAACCAGAGAAATGAATGGGGAATGGCAGCATTTAAAACTGTAAATATGCCAAGCAGCACCTGTAACAAAACGATCAGCAAAGGCAATGTTTTTGTTTTCTGAAAAAATGTTGTCCCTTTTATTCGATTTGCTTTCCACCACCATACAAATAAGAGCAGTGTAATGATGTAAGCAAGATTGCGGTGTATAAAATGAACAACTAAGGGATGATCTGTAAGAAATGAAAGTCCCGGAAATTCACGGTTACCAAATGAATGAATGTTTTCGGGAAACCAAACGCCATTCATCATTGGCCAGGTGGGAGCTGCGGTCGCAGCTTTCAATCCTGCCATAAAAGCGCCATAAATGAGTTGTATAATCAAAAGGGCAATGAGCCAGCCGGTAAATTTCCGGAGTGGTTTATGAACGATGACCTGCTCTTTTGGTATCAATAGATCAAAAGCGAACCAAAGTGTATAACAAAGCAATCCCAATGCCAGCACAAAATGTATGGCCAGTTTGTAATGGCTTACATAAATAAGTTCGGAATCTTCCAGGCCGCTTTGCACCATGACCCAACCAACAAGCCCCTGCAATGCGCCCAATAAGAAAAGGATCAGCATGGGTTTGATCATTTCTTTTTTAAATCTTTTCTGAATGATAAAAATGATAAACGGGATCACAAAAGCAACTGCGATCAGCCGGGCCCAGAGCCGGTGAAACCATTCCCAGAAAAAAATGAATTTAAAATCACTGAGGCCGAAATGAGAATTCACATATTTGTACTGGGCGATCTGTTTGTATTTTTCAAAAGCCGTATTCCAATCCTGGTCATTTAAGGGAGGCAATGTTCCCATAATGGGTTTCCATTCTGTGATCGAGAGCCCGGAACCGGTTAATCTGGTGATGCCTCCCAATAACACCTGTATAATGATCATCCCTACTCCCACAAGCAGCCAGACAGCTACCGGGCGGGGAGAACGATGCGAAAGAGAGATTTCCATACGGCTGCAAAGGTAGGCCGGCTATCTTTTGAAATAACATTGATAAACTGGCAAAAAATTTGAGGGTATTAGTTTTTTTCGTAGCTTATCGTTCCTTTTTACCGGAAAAAATTTCATTAACTTAAATCAAATAGTTATGGCAACCAACGATCTTAAATCAACTACTGACCGCCGCCGTTTTCTTGCTTCATTGGCCAGTGGCGCAGCGGCAATCAGTCTTGCAACGATCCCTTCTGTAAATCTTCATGCAGAAAACAATTTTATTTCTGCAAACGATGACGATCCCGAACTATTGTTCAGAAACCTGAAAGGAAAACATCGTGCAATTTTTGATGTTACTGAACCCAACCAGGAAAATCCCATGATGCCTTTTGCCTGGGCCCGTGTGTTTCTGCTCACCAATGAAGCCACCGGCACGCCCACAAAACAAAACGACGTGGTAATAGTGTTACGCCATGCCGGTATTGGTTATGCATTTGAGGACAGGCTTTGGGCTAAGTATGGTTTGGGAGAATTGTTCAATGCAAAGGATCCCGAAACAAAAAAACCCTCAAACAAAAACAATTTCTGGAAACCAGCTAAACCTTTTGAAGTTCCCGGAATAGGACCCGTTCCTATTGCCATTAACGATCTGCAGGACAGCGGTGTTCATTTTGTTGTGTGCAATGTAGCCATGACGGTTTATAGTGCTGTACTGGCGGGAAAAATGAATATGAAAAAAGAAGATATTTATAATGACCTTAAATCAGGGTTGCTGCCGGGTGTTATGATCGTGCCTTCGGGCGTTTGGGCAGTAGGCCGTGCACAGGAAAATAAATGTGCTTATTTCTTTGCAGGTTAAATAAAAATTATAAGAATAATTAAATGCCCCGAATCGGGGCATTTTTATTTTATAACCGTTTTTGCTTTTTCGCCAGCCTCTTTTATTGGTGCAAACGGTCCATACTTATGTTGCAGTTCAGAAAAATGATCGGCATATGGACCGAAGGGAAAATCAGGTGGTTTTGTTTCCAGCTTCGGCCAATCTTCCGGGAATTTTTTTTCAGGTCTCGGTTGCGAACTGATGAATGCCGCTACATCCCATGCTTCTTCATCGGTTAGTTGAGGTGATGATTGTACCAGGTCAAATGGCATATTGTATTTAATGAAAGCCGCCAGTCTCGAAAGACGATAAAGACCCGCACTTACATTAAAACTTTGCGGACCCCAAAGTGGCGGGTATCTATAGCTGGTTGAGTCTTCATAAAAAATACCTTCGCCATTCATGTTATGGCAACGCTGGCATTTGGTTTCATAAACAATTTTTCCCTGTTGGGGATCAGCAGCCCTGTTCAAATAAGATATTTCAACTATTCCTGAACCCGGGGGTTTTGTTTTTGCCGGGACCTCTTTGCCGATCCATTTAAAATAAGCTACCATTGCTCTCATTTCTTTACTCAGGCTGTCAATACTTTTACCGTTGAGGCTTCTTTCCATACAATCATTGATCCTGAATTCAATGGATTCAACCCTACCACTCCTGTCCCTGTATCTTGGATAATTGGCAGCTACTGCGGCAAAATTATTTCCAAATGATTTGGTGCCGGCCCATATATGGCAATTCTGGCAATTCATTCCATTGGTAATTACCGCCACAGTTCCTTTGGGCCCAAAGTAAGTTGATGTATTTACAATTAATTCCCTTCCATAGTGGATCATTTCAGCATCGGGAGTATGTGGCAGAAGATTAATGTCAGCTGCATGCCAGCCTTTATCATCGTTTATCTCTATTCTATTGTTCCGGGAACTGGAAGTAGTTTCAGTAACGAATGCGGCAAAGAAAACAATTGCCAGTAAAGCTGGAAACCATGAAGAACGGAGAACTTTCATAATTATTATTTGTTTCTTTCTCTTTATTGAACTACGAATTTACTGAATTCATCTCCCTGTTAATAATGAAAAAAAATTCTGCCGCGGGAACAGCTTATTTTTGTCCACAGGACTCCTTTGGAGAAAAAAATTACAGTTTGCTGAAACCCTTTTACCAAACAGCATTAACAGAAGCCGGTTGTGATGAGGCTGGCCGGGGCTGCCTGGCCGGACCTGTGTTTGCAGCAGCCGTTATTTTACCAAACGATTTCTATCACCCGTTACTCAACGATTCAAAACAGGTCCCTGAAAAACACAGGAACCAATTAAGAACAATTATTGAGGCGGAAGCCATTGCTTATGCGGTTGGCAGTATTGACAATACAGAGATCGACCGCATCAATATCCTGAAAGCTTCTTTTAAAGCTATGCATGCGGCTTTGGATAAATTAACGATAAAACCACAACTGCTGCTCATCGATGGGAACCGGTTTACCCGGTATAAAAAAATACCACACCATTGTATCATTCAAGGTGATGCCATCTATACTTCCATTGCGGCCGCAAGTATCCTGGCCAAAACCTGCCGCGATGAATATATGCTGACGCTTAACGAACGGTTTCCACAATATGCCTGGCATAGTAATAAAGGCTATGGAACTGCCGAACACCGAAATGCTATTGAACAATATGGCCCCTGCGAATACCATCGCCGGAGTTTTCGCCTGTTGCCCGAGGCGGAAATGTTTTGAGCAGTTAAAATTAAATTTCCCGATTAAACCCTGCGCCTCCCTTCCCGTCTTAACCCCAAACCATTTGAAAAGTAAAAAAACAAGCCATGAAAAAGATCTTAGTCTTTAGCCTTCTCTTTGTATCCATCTCAACCGCAGCTTTAGCACAACGGACCCGGGTAGTATCTCCCAATGTAAGACCCAATAATAATCAACTAACATGGGGTGAGAAAACGGAACTTCGCAAAGATGCGTTTCGTTACCATGCGATGAAACGCAAAGCCGGCCGGGATGGCAGAGTAACTCCCTTTGAACGCAGAAAACTTCGCAGGGCAAAATGTGATACCCGTCGTGACCTGGTCCGCTTCAAGCATAATGGTCGCCGCAGGATCATTTAATTGTAATCAGCAAACCATCATAATAAAGGATTTGTGATAGAATGAAAAAGCACCGCTAATATTGCGGTGCTTTTTATTTTGTATAAAAAATAATATCTAAGCAATTGTCCAAACTTCGTTCCCTCTTAATAGTTTATCCAGGTCTGCCGGTTTTTTTGCTTTGGCTTCTTCGATCTGCATGGCCATTACATCTTCGTAACAGTACCGTTCGTTTTGATAAAACACACCAAAGGGTCTTGGCAGGTGTCCTTCGATCTTCGGGTCATCAAAGATGCGGGTCAATATCTGTGCTTTGTAAATATCAGCGTCATCATGTATCCAAAGTTCATCTGCACTATGTCCATCATTCAGGTTCACCACAACCGGTTTGAAACCGTCCAGTTTTATTCCTTTATCTGCTGCAGCGCCAAAGATCAATGGCTTGCCCTGTTCCAGGGATAAAGTTTCCGTTGCTTTCGTACTTTTTTCCGTAAAAATTTCAAACGCTTCATCATTAAATATGTTGCAGTTCTGGTAGATCTCAAGAAACGAAGTCCCCTTGTGCCCGTTAGCCCTCAGCAACATGGCTTGTAAATGTTTGGGATCCCTGTCCATGGTCCTGGCCACGAATGTTGCATCTGCACCAAGGGCCAATGCCAATGGATTAAACGGATGGTCAATGCTTCCCATCGGGGTTGACTTGGTGATCTTATGTTCTTCCGATGTCGGGGAATATTGTCCTTTCGTCAAACCATATATCTGGTTATTAAATAAAAGGATGTTGACGTCAAAATTTCTGCGCAGTAAATGAATGGTATGATTTCCGCCAATACTCAGGCCATCACCATCTCCGGTTACGATCCATACACTCAGTTCAGGTCTTGATGCTTTGAGGCCTGAAGCTACTGCTGTTGCACGGCCATGGATGGAGTGCATGCCATACGTGTTCATGTAATACGGGAAGCGGCTGCTGCAGCCAATTCCTGATACGATCACAATGTTTTCTCTCGGGATTCCAAGAGTAGGCATTACTTTTTGCACCTGTGCCAAAATGGAATAATCTCCACAGCCAGGACACCAACGCACTTCCTGGTCGGTGGCAAAATCTTTAGCGGTTAAAACGGGGGCGGTTGTTATTTCACTCATAGTATTTTAATCCTTTGCAAATTTACAGATTTGTTGCATTCAAATCCCTTTAAAGAGAAATTACAATAATGCTAACAGCCCGGTTTTATCCTTTGAGGCATCTAATGTAGGAAATATGACGTTTCATCAATTAGCAGAAGCGGAAATGGAGGCTAATCAGTATTTTTCAGTACCGGAAAGCAGCCATGACCCTTTTCCCGGCAAATAGGAAAGATCATTAAAAACGATGCCACTATCATCAATAAAAACCCGTCTGAAGAATATGTTTCAACAAAAGAAAATAATAACGCTGGTCTCCATGCTTGCTTTTGTTATTATTGGCGTAGCTGCGGTAACGATCCCATTACGAAAAGCAAAAAACCTTAAAGTGCTTCCCAAAGATATCAGTGATCAAAAACTGGACAGCATTATGAAAACATATACCGTAGCGCTGGGTGTTGAATGTAAATTTTGTCATTCCCCTGTTATTGGTTTTCCCGATAGCCTTGATTATGTAGCGGATAAAGAACCCATGAAAGAAAATGCAAGGGACATGATGAGGATGGTAATTGATATAAACAGTAAATATTTTTATTTTGATTCCACCCAGCGGCCGGAATACCTGCATACCATCACCTGTATGAATTGCCATCGGGGACAGCCCCTGCCCCCGGAAAATCATTGACAAGCTTTCAACCATTTCCTGATACCTTCCACGATCTGGCGGGCAACCGCTTTATGAAATTCCGGATCAAGGATCAACTTCTCATCTTCCTTATTGCTCAAAAAAGCAACTTCAACCAGGCAGTTGGGATAATCTGTTGGACCACTTAACGAAAAATTGAAACTGCCTACATTTCCAAATTCATTTAATCCAAGCTGCACCATGCTTTCAAGAATATATTGTGTAAGGGGACGAAACCCGATATACCGATAATAAGTGCTTACTCCTTTTATACTGTCCCTGTTTGAAGAATTAAGATGAATGCTGATGAGAAAATCAGGTTCTTCTTTTTTCAGCATGTTTATTCTTTCGAGCATGCTTAAGGAAGTGTCCTTACTCCTTGTCATAAAAACAGTTGCCTTTTGTTCCAGCAATTCCTTTTCCAGTTCTTGCGCAATAAGCAGTGTATACTTTTTTTCAAGAACAGCACTGGTTCCTCCGGAAGCACCACTATTATCTCCGCCATGCCCGGCATCTACTGCTATTTTTATTTTTTCCAGGCTTAGATCCGCTGGTTGCCTTTTAACTTTTATCACCAATCTTTTACCCTGGTAATAAATACTGTAGCCCCAGTGCTGTGGATGTTTTAATTCAATAATTACCCTGAACACATCATCTTCCGTCTGTTCATAATAAGCATTTTTGATCTCTTTAGCCGATGTCCGTTGTGTGATCCAGTTGGTATTTGTGGTGGCTCCGAAAATATCAACAACGATCCGGGAAGGGTTGATCTGCTGAATACTCCGGTATGGTAATTTTTCATCAAGGGAAACGCTTACATAATCATACTTGTCATCGCCATTCACAATCCAGCTGCTGGTCAAATAATAAGGCTGGATAATTCTTGTGCTGTCTTTTACAAAATTTGTTTTGGCTAACCAGGCAAAATGATTGCTGGATAATTGCACCTTATAATTGATGATAGTACTATCAACTACTTTTATCAAAACACTGGTGTCGAGGTAGGTCATTTTAGCCCCGCCAAGCCTGTCCTCTCCCAATCCAAATTCGAGGAAGGGTAAATTGCCGGTTGTTTTACCCGTCAGGAAATTATTTGGTGCGGGCTGGGAGCTGGCTATGAAACCTTTCAGTAGGAAAATCAGGCATACACATCGTATCATCACAGAAAGATAGAATAAAAATCCCTATCATAAACTTTCGTATAATTACCTAACAGAATTATGGTTTTACTGAATTTTAGTATAAACACGTAGAATCAAGCACTATCTGCAGGTAAGTCTCGTTAATATTGCAAAGAGTTCAATAATCAGCACCTTCTGATTTAAACCATTTATCCTAAGAAAAATCTAATATCGTATGAGCTGGAATTCTATTATGGGCTTTGTCTCAACCCTTGCCCTTTTTCTTCCAATATTTCTGATCCTTGTTCTCCGACTGGGCTCTTACAGAAGTTTCCCTGTACTTCTTGGTTACTTTACGATTGTCTTTATCAATAACCTGATGAATGAACACTATATTCAGCCCAATGCCGATATGGTATATTTCTGGGGGATAAGCATTAACCTGTTGGATACACCGCTTATGTTATTGTTTCTTTCTTATTTCAGCACCTCGGCGGCATTTTCCAGGCGCCTGGTAATTCTTATTCTTACCTTTTTAGTTTTTGAATTATCAGTTGTTCTGATGTATGGTTTCAATGTCAGGGCTATAACAATTGTGTTGGGGCCTGGAATAATTATCGTCTTTGCACTTTGTTTGTTCATTTTTATCCGCCATTCCAAAGTCGTTATCACGAACCGGAAAGCGCTTGGCAAGACATTGATGGCCGCTTCACTGGTTTTTGCCTATGGTTGCTATGGTTTCCTGTATGTGTTATTCTATGTTATAAAAACCCCGCAGGTAGCTGATACTTTTTTGCTTTATTTCATTGTGCTTACTTTGTCTTCAATGATCCTTTGTGCCGGTGTTATTTTTGAAAGAAAAAGGATCCAAAAATTATTTGAGTTGAAAAAAGCCCGGAAGGAATTGCACGATATTTATAAAGACACAAGACCTGCTTCTTCTTTCAGAACTGCCATGCTTGATTTTGACAGTGAACCCTGGAATTAAAAACAGTACTTTCCTTCTGTTATCATCTTATCAGCAATTCTTCTTCTTGCATCTTTGCTGTTAAAGGGTTCTGCCTTGGTAAACCGTTTTAAGCCCATCAATATCATCCTCTGCTCATCACCATCGGCAAATGCATTAACAGCATCTTTTCCTGATTTATTGATCCTGTCTGCAGCATCGTACAGGTATGTCCTCACAATATCCATATGAAGCTGAGAGGCTGCTTCTCCCAGCTTATCAGTCATTTTCATCACCCGCAACAAAACACTTTCAGCATTAAATGTTTCGATAGCCATATCGGCAATGTTCATTAATACCTCCTGTTCATTATCAATTTTCATCATCAGTTTTTGCACGGCCGCTCCCGATACCATCAGGATCGATTTCTTGAGGTTGGCAACTAATTTTTTTTCTTTGGCAAAAGGCGTTTCATCTTCTGCACCAAAATCCGGGATGCTCATTAATTCTTTTTGCACCGCCATGGCAGGACCCATCAGGTCTAAACGACCACCCATTGCTCTTTTTAAGGTCATGTCTAATGTAAGGAGCCGGTTAATTTCATTAGTGCCTTCATAAATTCTGTTGATGCGGCTGTCACGATAGGCTCTTGAAATATTATACTCAGCGCTGAAGCCATTACCTCCATGTATCTGTACTCCTTCATCCACCACAAAATCCAGTACTTCGCTTCCGTATACTTTCAGCATGGCACATTCAATAGCATATTCTTCTGCTCCGCCTAACATGGCTTCATTAAATGGTTTACCGGCAGACAACAACTCATGTTCTTTTTCATCGATCCATCTTGCTGTTCGATAGAGGGCTGAATCGCCGCAAAAGATCCGGATGGCCATTTCTGCCAGCTTATGTTTTATAGCTCCGAAATTTGAGATCGGTTGTTTGAACTGTTCTCTCGTTTTTGCATAAACAACACTGTCGGTCAAAGCCATTTTAGCGCCACCTAATGCAGCTGCCGCTAATTTCAACCGGCCAAGATTAAGAATATTAAAAGCGATCTTATGTCCCTTGCCAACTTCTCCTAAAAGATTTTCCACCGGCACTTTGCAATCCTGGAAATATAACTGCACCGTGGAAGAACCTTTGATACCCATTTTATGTTCTTCCGGTCCTTGCGTAAATCCTTCCGTGCCTCTTTCAATTATAAATGCAGTGAACTTATCTCCATCCACTTTTGCAAATACGGTATAGACCTGCGCAAAGCCACCATTGGTTATCCAGCATTTTTGTCCGTTCAATATATAATACTTCCCGTCCTCACTGAGCTTTGCATTCGATTTTGCACTAAGCGCATCACTACCGCTGTTGGGTTCTGTTAAACCATAGGCACCGGCCCATTCGCCGCTGATAAGCTTTGGAATATATTTTTGTTTTTGGGCAGGGGTTCCAAAATACAAAATGGGTAATGTGCCAATACCTGTATGTGCTGCAATAGCAACAGAAAATGAATGACCCGCACCAAGATTTTCATTGATGATCGTTGATGTAACAAAATCTTTTCCCAGCCCGCCATACTCTTCGGGAAAAGAAGTGGCCAGCAATCCCTGTTCACCGGCTTTGGTCACCAGCGATTTCATCAGACCCGGTTCAAGATTGTCGATCCTGTCGAGGATGGGATAAACCTCTGCCGCCACAAACTGGATACACATATCTTTTATCATCAGTTGTTCTTCACTGAAATCATCTGCAGTATATGTTTCAAATGGAGATGATTCTTTCACCAGCCATTCACCGCCTTTCAAAACGGCTTTGCTTTTTACTTCGGTGCTCATAGTTATAAGTTTAAAAGTTTAATGTTCTTCATGCTTGATCTCTTTTCGAAATTTTTAACCCTCTCTCAATTCACTATTTCAAATTATCATACACAATCTGCAACACCTCTTTACAAACGTCTATTTTTTCAGCCGGTACCATTTCCAATGCTTCATTCAATGTTTCTTCAGCTAATACCATTGTTTCTTCCTGCAGTTTTTGTGCTTGCTTCGTCAGGTATATTAAATTGATCCGCCTGTCATTCTCCGAAGCCACTCTTTTCACCAAGTTTAATTTTTCAAGATTATCAACGAGCCTGGTAATACTCGGTTTATCACGAAATGTTGCATTACATAATTCCTGCTGGCTGATACCTTCCTGTTTCCATAAATGATACAACACACTCCATTGCTCAATGGTAATATTCAAACCCGAAGCATTTAATTTTTTTTGAAGCCTGCGGGCAATAGCAGTAGAGGCTTTACCTGTGATAAAGCTGTATAATTCTCCCTTCTTAAATTGGTTGTTTGGCATATAGTTGTTTGTGCAACTAATCAAAATTAATATTATATTTGAAATGTCCAATATAATTTTTCATAAATATTTGTTTCCCTTTACAGCATGGAATCCCGCCAGTTTATTTTCAGAAATTCAACCATCGGGTATTGCCGTTTTGGTTCCGGGCCAAGACCGGCCTTCTGTTTTCATGGCTTTGGTGAGGATGCCTGTTCTTTTAATTTTTTTGGCAAATATGCGGGTGATCAATACACTTTCTACGCTATAGATCTTCCTTTTCATGGCAAAACAGATTGGAAAGATGGGCTGACTTTCACCCCTTCAGATCTGCTTCAAATAGTTGAAGAAGTTTTGCAGCAAAACAACTATAAACTACAAACCACAAACTATAAATTTACTCTACTCGGCTTCAGTCTCGGTGGCCGTATAGCCTTAAGCCTTTTCCAGTTGATGCCCGGAAAAGTTGAGAAGTTGGTTTTGCTGGCACCTGATGGTTTGAAAATAAATTTCTGGTATTGGTTGTCTACTCAAACATGGGCAGGAAATAAGTTCTTTCATTTTACGATGAAACATCCCGGCTGGTTCTTTGGTTTCCTGAAATTGATGAATAAATTAAAGTTGGTGAATTCAAGTGTTTTCAAGTTTGTCGATTATTATATCGGAGATGCGGAGGTCAGGCGATTATTGTATGCCCGGTGGACATGCTTGAGAAAATTCAGGCCCGAAGTAAAGCGCATTAAATCTTTGATCAGGGAAAAAAATTGTAAGGTTCGTTTGATCTATGGTGAACATGACCGCATTATCCTTTCATCAGTCGGTGAAAGATTCAGGAAAGGAATCGAAGAACAATGCCTGTTGTCTGTAATTCATTCCGGTCACCAGGTATTGCATGAAAAACATATCAGTGAAATATTACCGGCTTTGCTGCACTGACGGCAATGATTAGTTTTGCCAGGACACATGACCCTTCTCTATATCATCATAGCGTTATTTTTTCTCTACAGCTGGCTGATAATTTATTATTGGCTGGCATGGAGATCGGTCCCGGATTATATTCCACCTGTTTTGCCCCCTAAAATAAAGATCAGCGTCGTTATTGCAGCCAGGGATGAAGAAAAAAATATCGGGCAGCTATTACAGGCTTTACAAAAACAATCTTATCCAAAAGAACTATTTGAAATTATTGTGGTGGACGACCATTCAACAGATGCGACGGCAGGCATTGTTCAACAATTCCCAACAGTTAAACTGTTACAATTAAAAGAGGATGGCATTAATTCTTATAAAAAGAAAGCCATTGAAACCGGCATCACTGCGGCTACAGGAGAATTGATCGTTACAACAGATGCTGATTGCATACCCTTGCCAAACTGGTTAAAAACAATTGCAGCTTTCAAAGAGGAAAAAGAAGCCGTTTTTATTGCAGCCCCGGTTATCATTGATTGTAACTCTTCTGTGCTGCAAATATTCCAGGCAATGGACTTCATGGT
>DATHDV010000188.1:0-3950 GCA_035318845.1 Chitinophagaceae bacterium | reverse complement strand
AGCAAGCGATCATTTCCGGGGTAAGGCCAAATATTTTCCTGGCTACCGATGCATATTCTTTATCTGTATAATAACTTACTTCTTTGCCTTTGTATGAATCTTTTGTAACAGCAAAATCGCCGACCCCCATGAAGAACAGGTAAGGGGCATGTGGCAGGTCCATTTTCCAGTAATCCGTCCTGGTACCATCTGCATTTTTCTTTTGACTCATCATCTTACCGTTAGAAAGGGTAACATATTTAGCGGGAACGGTCATATAGATCTCTTCTGTCGTTTTTTGATTCGGTTTATCAATAGTGGGGAACCATACTGAGTTTGCTTCGGTTTCACCTTGTGTCCAGATCTGGGTAGGCTTGGTTTTATCTTCTCCTTTCGGATTGATAAAATAAAGACCTTTTGCATCGTTGATAGCGGCGCTGCCTTTCACCTTTACTTCGTTGGGCTTCGAGGTATAATCAAAAAACAGGGTATAAGCTTCACTTCCCTTATACTTTTTATCAAGTGTTATCCTGATCTGCCAACCGTCATAATTATATTTCAGGTCCTTCATGGAAGCTCCTTTTACGACGGCTACTTTGTGAAATTCCATTCCTTTTGCATCCAGCGTTACAGTATCGGTGGTATAAAAATGCGGGTGCAGGGTGACCCAGGCTTTTCCATTCATATACGATCTGTCAAAATCGAACCGTACATCCAGCTTGGTATGTACCAGGTCATTGACCTTTGTGGCAGTTTCCCGGTATTGTTTTTTCCAGGAAGTATCTTTGGCCGGACCGGGCTGGGCGAAGACAAAAGAAACAGATCCGGTAAACAGGAAGAGAAATAGCATTTTTTTCATACAAATAATTTAGTGCAGCAAAATTAGAGGAGCAATAGCTCTAAGAACGCAAAAAAGGGATGGAAGGTTACACTATTTAACAAGTTGTTTTGGGGTAGCCAGCAAAGTAGAAAGATTTAAAGTATTTTTGCCCTGGTAATCAATATATGAAAATGAGTAAACTCACAGCCTGTCTTTTATTTTCTTTAGCCTCCTTAACCGGGTTTTCTCAGAAAGTTTATTTCGTATACCTGCAGTCAGAAAACGAACAGGGTTTCTATGTAAAAATGAATGCGTCGGTTCGCAGCTCATCAGCATCGGGTTATCTCATTCTTTCAAAACTGCGTGACACTACTTACAATTTTGCTGTTGGATTTCCGCAAAATAAATGGCCGGAACAGAATTTCTCGGTTAGCATCAATAAAAAAGATCATGGCTACCTCTTGAAAAACTTTGGTGAAAAGGGTTGGGGGCTTTTTGATTTGCAGACGCTGTCTGTTCAAATGGCGGTATCCGGGTCAGCGAAAATTGAGGAAAAGAAAATGGAAGAAAATAAAGATGTTTCTATTTTTACCGATATCCTTTCAAAAGCAGCCGATGATCCGTCTTTGAAAGAAAAATCTGCAGAAACTAAAATAGAAGAAAAAAAAGTGGAAACGCTTGTCCAGGAAACTGTATCAAAAGAGAACCCTAAAGAATTGGCAAAAGATACAGTAGCCATAAAACCAGTTGAGATAATTGCAAAATCGGAACAACCTAAAACCGAAGAAAAAAAGGTGGAAACGATTGTTCAGGAAAACGTATCAAAAGAGAATCCCAAAGAATTGGCAAAAGATACAGTAGCCACAAAACCAGTTGAGATAATTGCAAAACCTGAATTAGTAAAAGAAGAAAAAAAGGTTGACAACCAGGAACAGCCGGTAGTAAAACTGGAAGAAGCTGTTACAGCAGCTGAAGAAGAATACAAACCGACCATAGTTAGAAAAAGGTCGGAAAGCTCCACTACAGAAGGGTTTGGCCTTGTTTTTATTGACGACTTGAGAAATGGAACAAACGATACAATTCGTCTTTTGATTCCTAATCCCAAATCCATAGCAACAATAACAAAAGAAGAACCCAGGGAGGAGAAGAAGTTCATAGAGATCCTTCCGGATACTGTAAAAAAAAAAGAAGAGACCGAACCTGATATAAAGCCTGTAGTGACAGAAAATCCTGTTGAAAAAAATGTTTTCAAAAACAATTGCCCTGCCGTAGCCGAAGAGAGCGATTTTTTTAAACTTCGTAAAAATATGGCCGCTGCAGAAGGGGATGATGGCATGCTGCTAGAAGCAAAAAATTATTTTAAAACAAAATGTTTTTCAACGGGGCAGGTTAAAAACCTTGGTTCGATGTTTTTAAATGATGCGGGTAAGTATAAATTTTTTGACCTGGCTTATTCCTATGTAACTGATATAGATAAATTCAGCGTCTTGCAAAACGAGTTAAAGGAGCAAGAGTATATCAACCGTTTCAAAGCCATGCTCCGCAATTAATACATTATGCCGCGTTATTTCCTTGAGGTTGCTTATAAAGGAACCAATTACAGTGGTTTTCAGTCGCAGCACAATGCCAATACTATCCAGGCCGAAATAGAGAAGGCATTTACAATACTTCAAAAAGAAAAAGTAATACTGACTGGTTCATCCAGGACCGATACCGGTGTACATGCTTTGCAGAATTTTTTTCACTTTGACTTTGATAGACTTCTTAATTCTGATTTTGCTTATAAGATGAATGCAATTCTTCCGGGAGACATTGTAGTGAAACAAATTATCCCTGTTGCTGAAGATGCGCATTGCCGTTTTGATGCTTTGAGCCGGGAATACAAATATTACATCTACAGGTATAAAGATCCTTTTTTAAAAGATATAGCTTTTTACTATCCATATAAACTGGATATTGAAATTCTGTACCAGGCGGCAGCTATTATAAAAGAGTATGAAGATTTCACCTCTTTTTCCAAACGAAATACACAGGTTAAATCTTTTAAATGTGAGATGCAGGAAAGTAAATGGTATTGGGAAAAAGATTGCCTGGTTTATCATGTAAAAGCAAATCGGTTTTTAAGGGGAATGGTTCGGGCATTAACTGCCACCATGCTTAAGATCGGGCGGGGACAAATGTCATTAAATCAATTTCGGGAAATTATTGAGGCGAAAGACTGTACCAGGGCCAGTTTTGCGGTACCGCCACAGGGTCTTTTTCTTGTATCTGTTGCATATCCGCCAACTTTCTAGTGGATAATCTCCTTTTAATGAAACTCATTTAGGCACAATTGTTATGCATTAAAGCGCTTAATGCCGCTTGTTTAAGTAACAAAATGTGAATATGAGTATATGTGAAGCAACGTGTATCCAATGTGAACAAAAAGCGATTAAAAAATTTGAAAGTAAGTCGGCACCTCTTATCTTTGCCACCCCAAATTAAAAAGGGCATTGTTCTTTATAAAACTGGTTGAAAATCACAGTAAAACCTCGAAAAGAATTTGAAATAAATTTTGACAGTAATACTACGGCCCTTACCTTTGCACTCCCTTTGAAAAAAGGGGTGGCAATAAACGGCCAAAAGATCTTTGAAAGTTGGGAAACAATAGCACTTTATCTCGATAGCCATCGGGATAAAACAATAAGGTAAGTCAAGCGAATAACATTTCGATTTGACACGTTTAATTTTCTCTTGAGAATTTTTTAACTGTCAGTATCAAACAACATTTACAATGGAGAGTTTGATCCTGGCTCAGGATGAACGCTAGCGGCAGGCTTAATACATGCAAGTCGAGGGGCAGCATAGTGTAGCAATACATGGGTGGCGACCGGCAAACGGGTGCGGAACACGTACAGAACCTTCCTTCGAGCGGGGAATAGCCCAGAGAAATTTGGATTAATACCCCGTAACATTATGATGTGGCATCACATTATAATTATAGCTCCGGCGCTTAATGATGGGTGTGCGGCTGATTAGGTAGTTGGCGGGGTAACGGCCCACCAAGCCTGCGATCAGTAACTGGTGTGAGAGCACGACCAGTCACACGGGCACTGAGACACGGGCCCGACTCCTACGGGAGGCAGCAGTAAGGAATATTGGTCAATGGACG
>DATHDV010000187.1:0-3759 GCA_035318845.1 Chitinophagaceae bacterium | reverse complement strand
AGCTATCTGCTTTATATCGTCTGCCATCAGGGCCAGGCCAATAGCCTTTAGTTGCTGCAGGTAAACTTCATTGTTCAGTGTTATTATACTATACTTCCCGTTTACAGGTTGCGGTATATAAAACGTATTAGCAGTGGATCCCACAGATGAATAATCAAATGCTGCAAGTCCTGTAATAAGCACTGCCGCTGCTAATGCCTCCTCTGAACCGTTCTCGATGAAATAATAGTCAAGCCCTCCGGCCGTAGTCGGTGAAGGCGCCAAAAGAGGAACTATATCCAGGTAATTTTCATACAAAAAAGTTGCAGGAAACAAGGAATTGAATGCAGAAGCGAACCCTTTGGTTCCAGGCAAAGGAGGCGCATACAGGTAAAGTTTTTGTGCTTTTATACCATTCTTGTACAAGTAATAGGCGGCAATCGGAGCCATCCCTGCGCCCTTACTGTGACCGGTAATATAAAAATTCGCAGCAGGATAAGCCTGTTTTAATTTTTTAATCATTTGCAGGATGGGTGCAAAAATTACGTTCACGGCCTTATTAAAGCCATCATGTACTTTACCGGGTACACCATTTACCGTAACAGGTTCCAGCAGCAGATCATTTATCCAATCAGTAATGGAATTATATACGGTTCCCCGGAAAGCGAGTACGATCCCATCTTGTGTAATACCCACGGTGCAGGCGGCATTGGAAATATCATAATCACTGGCGATCATCGTAGGGGCAGCAGAATATCCCGCCCCGTTAAAATAGGGTACTGTTTGCTGAATATTATTGTTAGGCGGATTAATGGTCCCCGTATCAGGAACAGAATAGGCAAGTACGCTGGCACAAAGCATACGGCCTTCAATAGCTGGTGCAGGTGAATTGTACATAGTGGCTGTTTTAAGGTTAATGGTTATTGCCTTTACCAGGCATACATACAGATAAAGCTCTATAATAATTACCGAACATGCAAAATCCTTTTCGGGTTACCGGATATTTATGTTACATGTTGAAAGGGGAAAAAGATAAAAAGGAGATATTCCTGAAAGGAATCTTTGTGTTGATCAGGTAGTTTTTTTCCTCACCTCGATTGGCTTTGTCTCCCACCCTTACTAAAAAAAGAGTCCCGGTACCTGTACCGGGGCTCCTTTGATGATTTCTCTTTCCTTCAACAGTTTACCTGTATCTGGTTTAAAGGAATTCATTTCAACAATTCCATGTTACCATTGCTGGTATCATTTTCTTACTGATCTGTTTTCCTTCAGAGAAACCCTTTTACGACAATACTTATGAAAATATTATGCCAGTTTTAAAAAATGTTGAAAATATTTTTTAAACGTGCATTATAATTATTGGCATCATTATGGTCTGCCTAAAAAAAGGAAAAACTTGTTCCAAACATTGCTTGTGAGAAAGTATTATTTAAACAAAACAAAAGGAGGCAATTATGAAATCAACGATTTTTTCAGCAAGTGTAATATCGGCCGTTTTATTTGCAGCAGGATGTTCCAGCCCGGTATACGTACAAAAAGATGATTCCGTCAATCTCAATAATTACAAAACATACATGTGGGTGGATACCCGGTCCAGCGAGAACGATAATACGTCAAGGTCCGCTGCGTATGCCGATATCAGTGTACATAATTCAGTGAACCAGGAACTGTCCCAAATGGGATGGCATGAAGTAACTGATAATCCTGATGCTTTGATCAGTTATGATATACTGGTGGAAAGATCAACAGAGCAACGTTCCGACCCCGTCTATTCACAGCCATTTACCCGTAGTTATTATAACCGGTTTACGAAGCGCTGGAACACGATCTACTATCCTTCACAATTTCTCGGATACCAGAATTATGATGTTCCTGTAAAAGAAGGTACGATCACTATTTCTATTATGGATGCGAGGACCGACAAAAATATCTGGCAGGGCTGGACAACAGAATCGATGAACTATACAAGGTTAACAGATGATGAGATCAGCAGAAGTGTGAGAAATATTTTCAACAAATTTGATGTGGCTTCAAGGTGATCATTGCCCGGAAATAATTGCCGGGATACAGGGTGCCGGGGTTCATCCCGGCACTTTTTTTCACATCATCTCGCCTTTTGTGGATATAATGCAGCAGAAGTTTTGCACTATTTCCCATTCTGGCATACATTTTTGTAAAGTATAAAGTATGAAAAACAGCACGCAAATGAAAAATAATTTAACCGGGGCAGCGGGCATCAGGATTGATGTGCCTGTTTCGAAAGTGTGGGAAGCATTGACCACGCCTGCAATGATCAAACAATATTTTTTTGGGACCAATGCTATTTCCGACTTTAAAGAAGGAAGCCCTCTTATCTTCAAAGGTGAATGGAAAGGCAAACATTACGAGGACAAAGGGACAATACTGAAAGTAGTGCCTCAAAAATTGTTCCGGTACACGTACTGGAGTTCCATGTCAGGCATAGAAGATAAGCCGGAAAATTATGTAACCATCACTTATGAATTGACGGAAAGAAACAACGGTACTTATCTTTCCGTGAAGCAGGAAAATATCCCTGATGAAAAAACGAGACAACATTCTGAAGAGAACTGGAATAAAGTTCTTACTGAGCTTAAGGATTTTTTGGAAAAACAACCGGTAACAGCCGGTTCCATTTTTATTTATTAAGCAAGTCGAAACACGCCTCAATAAAATTATTGGCTCTTCTGCTGCAGCCGGGAGTAATTGTGATCAATGCTTCCGGTTGCGGCTATTTTTATTATTATAACATTCGTTTCCAATATATCTTTTGCAAAGCTGTAAACTGGCATAGTTTTTACACTATACACTAAAACCAAACCATGATCAGTACCTATTATACAGATGTAACAAAACAATTAGCACTCCGCTTCATACTCGAGAATATAGATTACCGCAAAAGATGCTTATATCTCCAGGATATCATTTTCCTGGGCAAAAAAGATAATGCCTGGCAAAGAGCCCTCGAAAGATTTTTCGATATCCCGTTGAAAGGGATTCCTTTTAAAAAGTTTAGTGAGAATTAAAAACTTGTCTTGTAAACGGAACAATAGATCTCAGGCACCCTTGTCTTACCTTATCAATGTGACAGTGCCTTTACGCTTGATCAGATTTCCAAAATAATCGACTGCTTCTGCCATCCATACAAATACAGCAGAGCTCTGCGACACGCCCTGTATCTTTCCATCCCATCCCACAGCCGGGTTGCTTGTTGTAAATACCAATTGACCCCAGCGGTTATAAATACTGAAATAATGAAATGCTTTGATGCCAACAGGAATGGCATACAACAGGTCGTTCAAACCATCTCCATTTGCTGTAAATGCTGAAGGCACATAAATTTCCGGTCCCTTGTACACTTTTACATGTACATAGGCAACGGCCCTGCAATCGTTGGCCGTGGAAGCCGTAACCTGATATGTCATATCCCAGTTTAGCATGGCAATAGGGTCCTTTATAAATGGATTATTCAACCCGGTTGCCGGTAACCAGGCAAAATTCACCAAGCCGCTATTGTTAACATCTATTACATCCAGTTGCAAAGGTTGATTAAAAGCAATGATCGTATCGGCAGTGACAGATATCTTTGGCGGTGGAATTACGGTTATTGTCACCTGTTCATCGGCAATAGAATGACAACCATTCGCATCAGTTACGGTGAGGTGATAGACAAAATTGCCTGCTCTTGGATTGATCACTCTTGGATTTGCACTAAGCGGGTCATCCAGGTAAATAATAGGACTCCATGAATAAGATACGCCA